>JAAYCJ010000096.1 GCA_012729815.1 Phycisphaerae bacterium
ATCGGTTCGGCCTGACGGCTGTACGGCTCGAAGTTCCAGATCGCCTCAGCCAGCTCGCTCGGATTGGTCCACAGCAGCTTCATGAACGAACAACTCGGGGCCAAGCGATCGGCCCGATCAACCGCCTCCGCCAACTCAGCCGACCGAACGCCCCAGAACTCCGCGAAGAACTCCCGCAACGCCTTGCCTCGCATCTTGCCCGCCATCCGCTTGGCGTGAACCGCCAGCGCCGGCCACATCGCGCCGCTGGTGTAGCGCGTGGGCACCCAGACCGTGTTGATCATGCCAAGCCGCTGATCCGCCGCCAACCGACCGAGCCGCTTGATATACTCGTCCAGCACCTCCCATGCCGCCGTCGGGCAGCGTAGGCGATAGTTGTACCACATCAGGCCCGGCCCGCCGATCACCCGATAGCCCATCTTGGCGACGGCGGTCACCTGTCCCGGCGGCAGCGGCGGGTCGTAGCGCCAGTCGTGCACGATCACCTTCCGGTCGATGTACTCGGCGATCCGCTCGTCGTGCAGCAGATGATCGCCCCAGATGATCGCCTCCTTCCCCGTCTTGCGCACCAGCTTGACCAGGGCCGCCACGTATTGGCCGAAGACCGCGTGCTTCGGCGTCCGATCCAGCAGCTTGCGGCTGTGGGCCGAATGCCCGAAGTTCACCTCGTCGCAGCCGATGTGGATGTACGGTGAGGTCGCGAACACTTCCGCCGCTTCGCGATACAGGTCGCCGAACAGCGCCAGCGTCTCGCGGTGCAGCGGACAGATCGCGGTAAACCCGAACCGCCCGCCGGGCCCGTCGGCCAGATGCCGATACCCGGCACGCTCGGTGATGTACGACGTATGCCCGAACGACTCGATCTCGGGGATCAGCGTCACGCCCCGCCGGTCCGCCCGCGCCACCAGCTCCGCCATCTGCTTCTTGCTCAGGGCGTAGCGCGACGCCAGCTTCGGATGCGACTCGAACTTCATCGCACAGCCCTGGTCGTCGGTGAAGTGCAGCAAAATCGTGTTAAGGCCCCAGCCCGCGCACTGGTCGATCAGCCGCTGGTAATACTCCAGCCGCTCGGTCAGCCGCACCATGTCGATCATCACGCCGTTGATCGGGAACATCTTCGACATCGTCATCTCCAGCAAATCGCGATTGGCAACGCACCATTGTAGCCAACCGGCGAGTGGACGCTACGGGAAACATCAGGAGAAGAAGGCGTCATGGCCGGCCGCCTCGGCGATCGCGCGGGCGGTTTGTTCGGGAGACAACGCCGTGGTGTCGATGGTCATCACGCCGGACAGCGCCTTGACTCCGGCGTTGCAGCGCAGGGCCTCGGCTATGTACTCGCTTCCTTCGTGCCGCCCGGCCAGAACCTCGTCGTCAAGGATCAGTCCTACCGCCAATACGGGAAAACCTTCCGCCCGCAGGAGAGTCCGGAGACGGTCGAGCCGTTCCTGGCTGGGCAAACAGAAGCACGCGACCAGATACGCAGCCCCCCAGCCGGCGAAGTTGCGGGCGCAGGCGAGCATGTTGTCCTGGATCAGGTTCAGCCGTTCGGCTGTCAGATTGGCCGGCCGGGTTCGGCCAACGTCGTCGCCATCGAGAAACGCCGCCGCCGAAGGCAAAACCTCCATGAGCTGCGGCAGCAACGTCGTTTTACCCGCTCCCGGTGCGCCGGTAACCACGATGACCTTCATCGCCTCCGCCTCCGTCCGCGCGGCCAGAGGTCGTCAAGGACGTGTTCGACGTTTGGCCGGTGGTGTCGCTCGCACCCAGTGGTCATGGTCGTCACTTCTTGTCGCAGTTGAGGAATGGCCGAAAACCCACGAGACGGATTGGCATTGCAGCCGCGGCCATTGTGAATATACTTGCAGACGATGGGCGGTGAGTCAAGGACATCTCGGAATGTTCTGATCCTGCTCCTGCTGGTCGGAATCGCAGCGGCGGCCACGCTTGCCGTTCGCTTCCTCTTTCCGCCGCTGCCCTTTGCCGGCCCTTATGCCGGAACGGTCGTCGACGCCGACAGCGGAACGCCGATCGCCGACGCACGGGTCTGCGCCGACGGGTGGCGGCACGACAACCCGCTGCCGGACGGTTCCGGGCACGACCACGTGCGCTCCGAAACCAGGACGGACCTCGCCGGCCGATTCATTCTGCCCGAATCCGAAAGTCGAGGCGGGTGGTTCGGCACGGACTTTGCCATTGAAATCTCAGCCGAGGGATACATCCCAGCCGTCAGTAGTTCGTAAACGAACCGTCCTCGCGGGAAAAGTGCGGCGGTTCGGTCATTTGTGCCGGATGGGCCTTGGCCGCTTGGCGGTTGAACCTCACGCCGATGCCCGGCGCCTCCGGGACCGTCAGGCGCACGCCGTCCATCGCGAACGCGCACTCGAACACATCGGGCAGCGTGGTCTGCGGCGGGAAAATCACCTCCTGCGGGCCGGCGTTGTCGCACGCCAGGTCCAGATGCAGCGACGCTGCGGTGCACACCGGACCCAGCGGGTTGTGCGGCAGCGTCCTGATCAGATGGGCCTCGGCCATCGCCGCGATCTTCTTCGCCTCGGTCAACCCGCCGGCGATGCAGATGTCGATCCGCACGTAATCCACCAGCTCCTCCTCGATCACCGCACGGAATTCCCACTTGTTGGCCCACTGCTCGCCCGCGGCCAGCGGCACGCCGGTATGCTCGCGAATGTGCCGATAGCCGCTGATATGCTCGGAACGGATCGGGTCCTCGACCGCGAAGAGGTTCAGCGGCTCGATCTCGCGGCAGAACCAGATCGCCTCATCCGGCGAGAGCCGTGTGTGCAGATCGACCATCAGTTCCATCGAGTCGCCCAGCGCGTCGCGCACCGCGCGAAGCTGGGCCACGAGCTTGCGCACCGCAGCCCGCGAGTCGAACCGCTCGCCGTCCGGCGTCAGCCCGATGCGAAAGTACCTGTGCCCGCGGCTTCGGCATTCGCGGGCCAGCTCCGCCGCCGCAGCCGGGTCGGCGTCCGGATCGTCCAGCGCCTTGAGCAGATCGCCGGCATCGGCGCAGTAGTCGCGGACCAGGTAATTCGGCTGAGTGAAGCATTCCACGTAGTCGCGGCACCGCCCGCCCAGCAGTTGATAGACCGGCACGCCGAGCACCTGGCCCTTGATGTCCCACATCGCGATGTCGATACCCGCGATCGCCGAGCCGATCAGGCGGTCGGCTGGGTAGAACCCGCCGCGAAACAGCCGCTGCCACAGGTACTCGATCCGCATCGGGTCCTGGCCGATCAGCCACTGCTTCATGTGGCGAATCGCCCCGTCCACCGCGTGCCACCGCCGCTGCAAACCCGCCTCGCCCACGCCGACCAGACCCGCGTCCGTCTCCACAAGTACCGGTACTAACGTCCGCCCGGGGGCCTGAACGGGAATGCATTCGATGTTGGTGATCTTCATGAACGGTCCGCTCCACTACTTGAACTCGACGCTGTACAACTCGGCGCCGCGCAGCCGAAACCGGAAGCTGACGCCGTCGCCGTCGCGATGCCCGATATCCGACTCGCCCTTCCACGTGACGATCTTCGAAAGGTGATCGCCGCACAGGTAATCGCACTGGTCAAACCCGCGGCCCTCAGCCGGCTGGCCGTCCGCTCCGATCACCTCCACCTTCACAAACCCCGTCAGACCCGTCTTGAAATTCAGATGCATCGTCCGCCCCGCGAACGTCAGCGGGAACAACGCGAACGATCCCTCGACCGGGGCCTTGAGCGCCACCAGCCGGCCCTTCGGCCAACTCGCCCACGCCAGCGCCCCCAGCGGCGGCCGACGCGGATGCTTGTGCGGCACCGCCGACCCGGCCACCAGAATCCCCATCCGCTCACCCGGCAGCTCGACCATGCCCAACCCCGGCGCCACCAGCCCGCCGTCCCACCGGCCCGGATCGCCCGGCTCGCACACCGGCCCGCCCGGCGCCAGGTTCCACACCACGTTGTCCGGACTGACCGCCAGATGGAAGTCGAACTTGTCCTCCGTCAGGCTCCACCGCATCGGGAACATCACGTGATAGTCAACCGTGCCTGGCATCCGCGTCTTGCCGTTGGCGTACCACGTCTCGTAAGGGGCCATTCGAGGACCAGGCCAGAAAAGCTCCTCGGGCAGCGGGAACCGCCGAAAATCCTCCGTCTCCATCCGCCCGATCGTCCGCCGCATGAAGAACCACGACCGGCAGTACGCCACGTACTTCCTGAGCACCGGATCGTACTCGCAGACGTTGTGCGTGTCGCTGGTCTGGATCACCAGCGGCTCGGCGATCGGCGTCCACGCCAACCCGTCCGGCGAGACTCCTCCAAACAACCCGGAATCCGCCCCGTGGAACGGGTCGATCGCGTCCGGCCTATTCCGACGGAAGGCCTCCGTCTCTTCCGGCGCGACCCGGCCGAGATGGAACATCTTGTACCGCTCAGCCGGAGGGGCGTCGACGTCCTTGAACACGCAGCCGCCGTGAAAACCGTGCACCGGCGACAGCGCCCGGCCGTATACGATGTTGTTCGCCGTCGAACCGTCGCGCTCCAACAGCCCAAGCGACGGCAGCCTCCAATCCACGCCGTCCTCCGACTCGGCGTACTTCAGGAAGTTGAACAGGCCCATCTGGTTGCCCTTGTCGAAGTCCTCGAGCGGCCATGCCTCGTACCACAGCCGGTACCGCCCGTCCTCGTGGATCAGCGTCCCGCCGAAAAGGGCCAGCTCGTTGATCTGGTCCGGAAGCAGCACCGGCTCGCTCTTGGCCGCCCGCACCGCCTCCAGGTGAATCCCCACCGGCATCTCATGCCACTCGTACTTCATCGGCGGGATCGGGTCGAGCATCCACATCGGCACGCTCTCGCCGCCCTGGCCGACCCACGCGTATCCGCCGGTATGCACGTAACGCCAGTCGTGAAAGTAAACGATGTTCGAGGCCAGCCGGAAGGGCGGCCGATTGCCGTGAAACGGTGAAATCATCGATGACTCCTTTCGTCGTTCTCAACCGAAGGATCAAATCGCCGGGCATACGCCAGACCGCTGTAGACCTGCGGGTTGACGGTCAAAGGCACGCGCTGTCCGCCAAGGGCCGCCGCCGCGTTTTCGATCGCTGAGCGGAAGACCGCTTCGACGCCCTCAATCGCCCGGTTGCCCAGGTGCGGCGTGAAAACCACATTGGCAAGACCCAACAGCGGGCTGTGCGGATCGGCCGGCGGATCGTCCAGCCCCGCTCCGCCCAGCCGGTCGTTGAGAATTGCCTCCGTCAACGCCGGCTCGTCGATCAGCTTATCGCGGGCCGTATTGACCAGGATCGCCGTCGGCTTCATCATCGCAAGCTGCCGCGGACCGATCATGCCCGCCGTCCGTTCGTCGAGCCGCACGTGCAGCGTCACGACATCGCTCTGCCGCAGCAACTCCTCCAACGAAATCAGCTCGATGCCATGCTCGCGGACGAACGCCATGTCCGGCTGCGGCTCGACCGCCACAACCTTCATCTCGAATCCCGCCGCCCGACGCGCCACCGCCCGCCCGATGTTGCCCAACCCGACAATCCCCAGCGTCTTTCGCCACAGACACGTGCCCATCCCGCGCGTGGAATCGCCCATCTGCATCAGCCGGTCGTGATGCGGGATTTGCCTGGCTGCCGCCAGCATCAACCCCCACGCCATGTCCGCCACCACCTCCGCCCCTTCGCGGACCGGTGAGTATGTCACCACGATGCCAAGTTCCGTCGCCGCCGCCACGTCAAGCCAATCGTACCCGCTGGCTGCGATCGACAGCACCCGCATCCGCCCGTACCGCTCCATGTGCTCGCGATGCGGCAGCGTCCGAATCGCCGCCGGCAGGATCAGCGCGTCGGCGTCCCGCAGATACTCATCCACCTGCGCCGGCCCAAGCCGCCGCGCGTCCTGGTCGATCACGAAGTGAGCGTCGAACCGTCCCAGCCACTCGCGGTTTCGGTCGACCACGTCGAGACACGTGCCGTTCAGGATCACAATCGTGGGTCTGCTCATCGCTGTAATACTCTCCGTTTGCGAATGTTCTCGTTACGAACGGCCATGGTCCATTCGCTCCAGAACGGCGTCGGTCATCGCCGCTGTGCCCAACCGGCCGCCCAGATCGGCGGTCGCGCAGCCGTCGCGAAGCGCCGTCTCGACCGCGGCGAAAATCGGCGCCGCCGTATCGGTCTCGCCCAGCCACTCCAGCATCATCGCGCCGCTGACGATCGCCGCCACCGGATTGGCGATGCCTTTGCCGACGATGTCCGGCGCCGATCCGTGCACCGGCTCGAACATCGAAGGGTATTGCCGCGCCGGATTAATGTTCGCGCTGGGCGCCAGACCCAAGCCGCCGATGATCGCACCGGCCAGGTCGGTCAGGATATCACCGAACAGGTTCGACGCCACCACCACGTCGAACCGCGCCGGCCGCCGGACGAAATCCATCGCCGCTGCGTCCACGTGCATCCGCTCCGCCTCGACGTCGCCGTAGTCGCCGCGCACCGCCTCCAGCACCTCGTCCCACATCACCATGCCGAACTTCAATGCGTTCGATTTGGTAATCATGGTCAGCTTCTTTCGACGCGTTCGGGCCAGATCGAAGCCGAACCGCAACACCCGTTCGACGCCCTTGCGGCTGTGCAGCGAAGTCTGGACCGCGAACTCGTCCGGCTGACCCTGTTTGAAGCGTCCGCCGCACGTGACGTACTCGCCCTCGGAGTTCTCACGGATCACCACCATGTCGATCGTGCCGGGAGTCGCCAGCGGCGACCGCACGCCCGGCAACAGCCTCGCCGGTCGAACGCACGCGTACTGATCAAACTCCTGCCGCATCCGCACCAGAGGGGCCAGCGTGATATGATCGGCAAGCCGCTGCGGCCAACCCAGCGCGCCCAGGAATCGCGTCGAACGGCCGAAGCTGATCGAGGTAATCCTCCGGCGCGACCACGCCGTGCCGCGCATAATACTCGCAGCCCCAATCGAACCGCGCGTACCGCAGCGTAAACCCGCCGTCCAACTCCGCGGCGCGATCCAGCACCCGCACCGTCTGATCCACCACGTCAATCCCGATCCCGTCGCCGGGATAAAGGGCAATCCGGTGCGTCTTCATCACGCGCTCTTCCAATTCGCCGGGTACACGACGTACATCAGCTTCACCCGCTCGGGAACCACGTACGTCACCGTGATCCCCGCGGAAAGGTACGCGAAATCGCCGGAGCGAAACGTCTCCGAGCGGTCGCCGAAGCGAATCTCCACCTCGCCCTCAAGGATGTAGAGAATGTCGTCCACCGTCCGGTCCGGTTCCGTCGTCTCCGATTTGAAGATCTCGTGAATTCCGCAGCCCATCCGCGTCTTACCGGAGGTGTCGAAGATTTCCACGATCCGCGTTCCCGCCCACCGGGCCATGCCCTCGAACGGCCGGAGTTGCACGTCCTTCCCCGCCACCTTTATCATCTCGTTCGCCATGAGAGATCTTCTCCTTTGCAGTGCGTTTATAGTAACGACTTCAGAATGTCCACGATATGCTCCGTGCTCTCGGCGATGCGCACACCCGCCTCGCGCAGGGCCTTTTCCTTGTTGGCCGCGCTGCCGGTCCCGTCGGCGGCCACAATCGCCCCGGCGTGGCCCATCGTCCGGTCCGGCGGGGCGTCGCGGCCGGCGATCATCGCGACCACCGGCTTGTTCACGCGGTCGGCGATGTACGCCGCCGCCAGTTCCTCCTCCACGCCGCCGATCTCACCGATCAGCACGATCGCCCGCGTCTGCTCATCTGCCTCCAGCAGCGGCAGCAGGTCGACGAACGTCGAACCGGGGATCATATCGCCGCCCACCCCGATCGCCGTCGATTGGCCGATGCCAACGTCCGTCGAGAGGAACACCGTCTCGTAGCAGTTCGTCGCGCTGCGCGACAGATACGCCACCGGCCCTTCGCTGAAAATGTGATGCGCCATAAACCCGGCCTTCGCTTTGCCAGGCGAGATCACGCCGAACGAGTTCGGCCCGATCAGCCGCACGCCGCGGGCCCGGGCCAGATGATACAGCTCCAGCATGTCCCGCACCGGCACGTGCTCGGCGATCGTAATCACCAGCGGCACGCCCGCCTCAATCGCCTCACACGCCCCGGCGTACGTGAACTTCGCCGGAACGAACAGAATGGCGGCATTCGCACGCCCGCGCTCCGCCGCCTCGCGGACGGTATTGTACACCGGCACGCCGTGCACCGCCTCACCGCCCTTGCCCGGTGTGACGCCCGCCACCACGTTCGTCCCGTACGCCAGCATCTGCTCGGTGTGGAACGTACCCTCGCGGCCGGTAATGCCCTGGACGATCAGCCGCGTCTCCTTGTCCACCAGAATGCTCATGCCCGACCCATCCTCTCCGCCATCACCGCCGCCGCCTCGCTCAGCCGCTCCACCGTCAACACGCGATCCGACGCCGACGCCGCCAGAATCTCTCGCCCCTTCGCCTTGTTGGTCCCTTCCATCCGAATGACGATGAACTGCCCGTCGCTCAACCGCTCAGCCGCCGTCCGCACGCCGGCGGCGATCTCGTCACATCGCGTGATCCCGCCGAAAATGTTGGCGAACAGGCCCTGCACGCCCGGCTGATCCATCACCAGCCGAATGCCCTCCGCGATCCGCTCAGCCGTCGCGCCGCCGCCCAGGTCCAGTACCGACCGCGCCCACATCCCGCGCCGCTGCAGCGTATCCAAACTCGCCATCAGCATGCCCGACCCGTTGCTCATGATCGCAATCGCCCCGTCCGCCCGAACCGGAATAAAAAGAAACCCGTATTGGCGGGCCTCCAACGCCTTCGCCTCCCGCTCCAGCGAATCGCGAAACCCCAGAATCTTCGTCTGGCGGACGGGCAAGGCGCTGTCGTCGATGTTGATCCGCGCGTCCGCCGCGACCAACCGGCCGTCGCCGTCGAGCATCAGCGGATTGATCTCCGCCAGCAGGCAGTCGAAATCCCACCACACCGCATAGAGCCGAACAAGCACATCGTGCAACGCCTCGAAGCACGAAGGCTCCAGACGACTGCGATCGATCAGGTAGCGCGTCACGTGCTCCCTGACGCCGACCATCGGACTGATCGCCGCCCGCGCCACCGCCTCCGGATCGTCCTTCGCCACCTCCTCGATATCGACGCCGCCGCGCGTGCTGAACACGACCACCGGAACCTTCTTTTCCCGGTCGAGAATGATCGAAACAAAAAGCTCACGCACCGCCTCAACCTTCTCGACGATCAACACCCGCTCAACCCGATGCCCGCGGATGTCCATCCCGAGAATCTCGCTGACCGCCCGCCGCATCTCGGCCGCATCGCCGGCCGCCCGCACACCGCCCGCCTTCCCGCGCCCGCCCACCGCAACCTGCGCCTTGACCACCACCGGATACGCCAGATCGACCGCAGCGAGTTCCTCGACCCGATCCACGACCATCGCGCGCGGCACCGCGATCCCCTTCTCCGCCAGCAACGCCCGCCCAATGTACTCCATCAACAACACGTGCTATCGTCCTTTCAGTCCCACAGTTCCTCATCACTTGGCACCCGCGGATCCTTCGGACGCAGACCAATCCGCGTGATGTTGATTAGATGCTTGTAATCCAAATTCTCCGAGATGATGTTATTCCCCCACGTCCCGCAGCCGAGCGTCGTCGTCGGCGCAAACCCATTATAAAAGCTCCCGCCCGACGACGTCGAGCACGGCTGATTCACCACCACCCGCGAAACCGGCAACGCCAGCCCAACCTTCTCAATGTTCTCGATGTTCTCCGAGTGGATGCTCACGCTGTGGCCCTTGCCCTCCAGGTTCAGGTTCATCCGCGCAATCGCGATCGCCTCTTCAATCGTGCCATACGTGAACATCGCCATCACCGGGCACATCTTCTCCCGCCGCAGCAGGCTCGTGGCCGCTGACCCGTCGCCATCGACGACAATTACCTTCGTGCACTTGGGTATCGCCACGCCGGCCAACTCGGCCACCCGCTCAGCCGTCACGCCGACCGTCGCGCGATTGATCTGCCCGTCCACAAACAGCGCCGCCAGCAGCTTCTCCCGCCCAGCCGGCTCGCCAATTACCGCCGCGCCATGCCGCGCCAGCGCCGCCGCCATCGCCCCGCGCAGCTCCTTCGGCACGATCACCGACTGCTCGCCCGAACAGATGATCCCGTTGTCGAACCGCCGGCCCTCGATGATCTTCGCCGCCGCCGCGTCCAGATCGACGCCGCGATCCACGATGCACTGGACGTTGCCCGCGCCCACCCCATACGCCGGCTTGCCGCTGCCGTACGCGCTTCTGACCATGCCCATGCCGCCCGTCGCCACAATGATATCCACCGCCGCCATCAGCGCCCGCGTCGTCTCAACCGACGGTGCCGCCGCGTACTGGATCAGGCTCTCGGGCATAACGAGCTCTCGCCACGCCTCCAGCACGACCTCCACGAACGCCGCCATCGACCGGATAGCCCGCGGATGCGGCGCAAAAATCACCGCGTTGCGCCCCTTCACCGCGAACATCCCGTTGCACATCGGCGTGACGATCGGATTGGTGCACGGCGCCACCGCCGCCACCACGCCCATCGGCTTGGCGATCTGCACGATCCCCGACTCCTCGTCCCGCGCGATCACGCCCACCGTCTTCTTGCCGCGCACGCTCGCCCATAGGATGCGGGCCTTGTTGCGGTTCTTGGCGACCTTGTCCTCGTAGACGCCCATGCCCGTCTCGTCCACCGCGATCCGCGCCAGCTTCTCCGCGTTATCGAACACAGCTCTGGCCATCGCCTTGACCGCCGCGTCCACCCGCGCCTGATCGGCGTCGGCCCATCGCCGCTGCGCCTCGCGGGCCAACGCCACCATCTCCTCAATCGTCCGCATACCGAACCTCCCGTCAACTGTTCGCCTTCACCTGCACCTGCGCCAAACGCTGCGGCCACGCCCACGCCAGATCCATGATATCGCCGCAAAAAAACGCCAGATCGCAACCAGCTGCCAGCGCCGCCTCCAGCAGCACGCCCGGCGCCACCAAAATCCCCGCGTGCTTGCCCATCGCCCGCGCCCGACGAACACAGCCGGTCACGATCTCCACCATCCGTGGACTGTTCAGATCGCCCGTGCAGCCAAGGCTGGCCGACAAATCGCCCGGACCGATGAAAATGCCCGAAAGCCCCTCCACCCCGCAGATCGCCTCAAAACTGTCCAACGCCTCCTGCGTCTCGATCTGCGCGAACAGATGCGTCCGCTCGTTGGCCTCAGCGAAATCGACCTTCGCGCCGCGTAGACCGAACTGAACGCCGCGCGACCGCGTGTTGTACCCGCGCCGGCCCAGCGGCGGAAACTTGCCGTACTCCACCACCTGCCGCGCCTGATCCGCTGTGTTGACCATCGGCACCATCACGATCCTCGCGCCGACCTCCAACGCCCGCAGCACGTGGCACCGCTGCCCGTCGCATACCCGCACCGTCGGAACCGCGCCGCCCGCCTCCGCCGCCAGGCACAGCGCCTCGACCTTCTCGAAACCCGCCGGCCCGTGCTCCATCTCAATCCACACCGTCTCGAACCCCACCTGTCCGGCCACCTCAGCCACCGAGGTCGAACCGCTGTAGATCGTCGCCCCGCGAAGTACCCGCGGCCGTCCGCCCGCATCGACAAAAACATCTCCGCCCATCCGATCTCCTCCGGCCTATTCGAAGTCCACGCAATACACGCTGCCCGCCTCCATCCGGAACCGCAGGATTACGGGTTCACCCGCTGCGACTCCCAGATCGTCGTGCCCCTTCCACCGCACCGGCGAGCCAAAACAATCGCCGAACAGCGGCACGCAGTTCTCAAACTCCCGCCCGCCGATCGCCTTGCCGTCCAGCCCGGCCGCCTCCACCAAAACGCATCCCGCCCGCCTCGTCTCCGCGTTGATGCGAATCCGCCCGCCGGACGCGATCACGCCCACCGTGCTGAACGCCCCGCGCTCCGACGCCTCGATCCCGATCAGCCGACCGCGCGGCCACACCGCATACCCGAACCCGCGCCGCGCCCGCCGACGTGGATACTTGTGCGGCACGTCGTAGCCGCTGTACGGCAGCGCAAAGTCCCCATTGGGCATCTCGAGCAACTCCGGATGGGCGAACACGCTGCCGCCGTCGAATCCGCCGAACGATCCGGTCTCGAACATCCGCGCGTGCGGGATAAACTGCCACGCCCTCCCGTCATGACCCGTCGCCATCGCCACCCACGTCGAATCCGTCGCCTGGTCCCACACCGTCGGAAACATCACCGGCACCTCCGGCGCCCGCGGGATCGTCGTCCGACAGTTCGTGTACAGCGTCTCGCTGAAACTCATCCACGGCGCCGGCTCCAGAAGCGTCTCGCCCAGCGGGAAGTGGCGAAAGTCATCCGTCTCCGCCCGCGCGATCGCCCGCCGACCGACCGACAGCCACCGCTGCGGCGTCAGATCGCGCGTGCCCGACTCCGCCCGCGGCCCCGCCGCGAACTCCCGCATGTACGCCACGTACTTCCCAAGCACCGGATCGTAATAGCAGATGTTCTGCGTGTCGCTGTGGCGCATCACCAGCGGCTGATCGATCACCGACCACCGCACCCCGTCCGGCGACACCGCGCCGCGCACGCCGATGTACAGATCGGCATCCACCCGATGACTCCGCGGATCGACCGCCTCCGGCCGCCGCCGAACGTACGCCTCGTACACCTCCTTCGGAAAATGCGCCTCGGAAATCCACTTGTACCGCTCAGCCGGCGGACACGACGGATCGACAAAAACCGATCCGCCAAATCGTCCGAGCACGTTGTTGCGCTTATCCCCCGCGACTTCGACTAACCCGCAATCCGGCCGCCGCCAGTGCACCGCGTCATCCGACTCAAAGTACACAAAGTAATTCTCGCCGCCCTCCTTCAAGTCGCCCCATCCCGTCGTCCCCCACGCCCGGTACAACGACCCGTCCCGCATCACCGTGCCGATATCCACCCCGCCCGCTTCCCACGGCCGCTCAGGTGAAAGCAACTCGCCGGTCTTGCTCGCCGGCCGAACCGCCAGCCGCACGCCCACCGGATCGTCCGTCCGACCAAACCTCGCCCCATCCGGACCCTGATCGCCGCCGACCGCTACGTTCCTGCCCTGTTCGTCATACCAGCCGAAACCCGCCGGACGAACGTAGTACCAACTCGCAAACGCCATCCGCGTTCCGGCCAGCCGGTAAGGTTCACCCGTCAACCACGTCGTCGCACTCATGCAGCACCATTCCCGTCGTCAAACCCACTCAAATCCGAACACATCCGCCAGCCGCATCTTGAACTGAACCAAAACGCCCTGACCCTCCGCCACGCCAACGTCCGACCGACCCTTCCACCTCACGCTCGCGGCCGGATGATCGCCAACGATCGGATCGCACTCCTCCGCCGACCGGCCTTCCACGTTCACAATACCCACCTTCACATAGCCCGCCCGCGGCGTCCGCACGTTCACCCGAAGCTCCCGGCCCGCCACACACACGCCCATCGCCACAAACTCCCCTTCCTGGTCCGCCCGCACCGCGCAAAGCCGGCCCTTCGGCCACGTCACCCAGCCGACCCGCCCAGCCGCCAACACCTCACGCCACCGCGGATACTTGTGCGGATACGACGTCGCATGATAGCGCAACGCCACCCGGTCGCCCATCGGCACCAGATCGTTGCCCGCGCTGACAAACCCGCCGTCCCACTCGTCCGGCCCGCCCGGCTCGATCACCGGCCCGCCCGGAACCTCGCGCCAATGCAGCCCTTCCTCGCTCGAATACAGCCGCACCTCCGACCGCTGCGAATACCGATGGTACACCATCGGAAACATCAGGTGGTACGACGGCTCGCCGGGATAGCTCGTCCGGCAGTTGGTATACAGGTCATCCGAAAGCGGCCCGTCCAGACTCGGCGCGATCAGCGGCCGCACCGGTTCCCACGCGCGAAAATCCTCCGCCTCCGCCACCGCGATCGTCCGCCGCTGCTGACGGTACATCCGCGTGTACATCACGTACCGACCGCGAGACTCGTCATAGTAGACCGTGGTGTCGGTGTCACTCTTGTGCACCATCAACGGCCGATCGATCAGCCGCCACGAAAGCCCGTCCGCCGACACCGCGCCCATCATCACGTCGATCTCATGCTCACCCAGCCGCTCGTCCCGATGGTAGGGATGAATCTTGCGATACTCAGCCCAATGCGCCGCCCACCGCTCCTTCGGCGGAACCGCCAGAAATACCGCCTTATACCGCTCATCCGCCGCCGCCGACGGATCGACGAACACCGTAAACCCGTCAAACCCGCTGCAGCCGTCCGGATCGATCGACGAACAACCCGTCTCTTGCCACGCATACCCGTCATCCGATTGCAGATGCACGATCGCCAGCGACAGCGCCGGATCGTCCGAGTAACAGCCGAAATTCCGACCCTCCGGATACCGCGGCCGGATCACCCACGACCGATACACCCCGCCCTCATGGATCACCCGGCCAAGCGCCGTGCCCGCCGCCAGCGGCTCGCTTTTGCTGCCACGCTGCGCCGTCAGACGCACGCCGCGCGGCACGTTGTTCAAACGGGCCTGCGCCTCCACCATCGGCCCGGGCGGATCGATCAACCGAATCGCCTGCCCCTCCGGCGAATGCCAGCTCAGATCGCCGCAGCAGATGTGCCGCACGTCCGTGAACAGGTACGTCTTCTGCAATCGACTCGCCGCCGTCACGATCGTCTCCTTCACGAGGTCAGCCGTTCTCGTCCGACTTCTGGTCCTCACCGCCGCGAACCCACAGCGGCCTGAACCGCCCCTCCGCAATCTGCCGCGCGATCGCCTCGCGCCCGGCACGCACGTGCTCACGCGTCAACCGCTCCGCATCCTCCGCCCGGCCGTCCTCGATCGCCTTCAAAATCGCCGCGTGCTCCTCGAACACCGCCTCCGGATCGCGGCTCGCCCGCACCACCTTGCCCAATACCCAATAGTTCTCAGCCAACCGCATCAGCATGCTGTTGCCCGATAGCTGGATCAGACGGCTGTGCAACTGTCGGTCCGCCAGACCCATCTCGTCCAGCCGCCCCGAACGCCCCAACTCGCACGCCGCGACCGCCAACGCCAGCAGCTCCCGCACCTGACCGCGCGTCACCCGGTCGCAGCACAGCCGCGCCGCCAGTCCCTCGTGCATCTCCCGCACGTGATACGCCTCGATCAGACGCTCGGCGCTCAACTCCGCCACGAAAACCCCCCGATTGTCGATCGTCTCGACCAGCCCGCACGATTGTAGCTCCAGCAACGCCTCCCGAACCACCCCCTGGGCCACCCCAAACTCCTCCGCCAACTGCATTTGCACCAGCTTCGAACCCGCCGGACGCGCCCCGCTCAGGATCGAATCCTGCAGCCGCTCGCGTATCCGATGACGGATCACCTGCTTGCACACACCGCTCTGGCTCTGAATCACGCGCATCGCATCTCCCGCTTCTCGCGTCTGACTACAGCATAAAAAATGAATAATCGATGGTCAATATAAAATATCGATAAAATGGAAAGGGACAAAAATCTGCCATAAAGCATTAGTGATTAACAGCTTAGACGTGAAGGGCCAGCCCCCGGAGTCTAGCGGGCCACCAAACCCTGAAGATTCTGCGCCTCGACCGGCCCGCCCCCCACCTCAAAACGTTCCAGCCGCGTCCCCGGCTCCAGAAGGTAAAGAAAACCGATCTGGACGTCCTTGCCCTGAAGCTGGTTGATGTTCACGTGCCGGAACGGCTTGTTGTGCGACGACATCTGCGCCAGCTCTGGATCGTACTGCAGCTCCACGTACGACCCCCCGCCGTCCTGATTGTAGATCACGTACTGGCCCACCGGCAGGTGCTTGTTGCCCTGGGTGTCCACCAGATACCGCTGAGTCACACCCTGCACCGCCCCGAATACCTGCCGCAGCAGCGTCGTCTGGGCCCCGTCAAGCCGGCAGGCCAGACGGAACAGCGACTTGTCAGCCGGAACGAAGAAGCTCTTGACCACCGCCATCCGCCCCTCCGTCGTCGCATCCAGGGCCGAAGGGCTGTTCGTGCCCAACTCCCCGTGCACGATCCCCTTGCTAAACCGCATCCGGTTCACTTCCGCGTTCTCCGTACCCACCGTCCGCGCGCCCGCCCGCGCCGTCAGGCGAAACGGCAGCGCGTCGGTCGGCCCCGTCTGGTCGTAGTCGATCTGATACTGGCTCCGCCACCCCGAACGCGCCACCCGGTTGGCGTCCGTCGGCGGGGCCTGGCCCTCCTCCGTCGGCGCCGCCTCGGACGCCGGAGCCTCCTCGCCCTCGCTGAGCTTCGGCATCGGCGAGCGAGCCCACCGCTTGTACTCCAGGAACCACGGCTGGAAGCCTTCCGGCACCTCAAACACCACCCGGAACGTCTGCGGCGCGTTCGCCTGCAGCCGGCCGATCACCCCGTAGTTGCGGTACGTGATGTACTCCTGGTCATACTCGTCCTTCTTGACCTCCCACGGAACCTCCATCCGCATGAAGTTCCAGTCGCCCGGAAGGTCCAGGTCCTCAAACCCGATCAGGTAGTAATTCTGCGGATTCTCCCGGCGGTCATCGAACTCCGGAAAACCCACCAACCGGACCTGACCCCATCCGAACCGGTGACGCTTGTCCGAGTCCGCCGCCTTCGGATCCAGCTCCATCGCCACCGCCAGATAGTAGTGGCCGGACTGGGCCGGACGCCGCTCCTTGACGTTGATCTGCAGCCGCCGCGAATAGCCCTGGCCCTGGTACGCGTGCTCCTTGACCATCAGCGGCTGATCCAGCCGCCACGCCCGCACCGCCCGCGCCGTATCCGGCGCCACCACGTGGCGCGACTCGTGCTGAACCCCGATCCGCTGCGCCGACAGCTCGCCCGGCCAGTCCGGATGCAGCATCGAGAATTCCTTCCCGCCCGACAGCGCGTTGGCGCTCAACGCGCCCGCCATCCACGCCGCGAACCCGTCCGCGTTCGGAAAAATCGAACTGCGGTTCCCCTCGTTGTCGAACCGCTCGAACAACAGCAGTTGGTCGTGGAAGGGCAGCATCTGGAACGACAGACTCCCGATCCCCACCACCAGCAACGCCATCGGAAGGCTGATCGCCCCCGCCACCCCGCGATCCACCCACACGTTCAGGATGATATTCCCGCGGACCACGTTGTCCGCCACCGTCCGCAACACCACCAGCGTCCCAAAAAACAGCACCGCCAGCGACAGCGCGTCGGTATACCCCATCCACCCTTCCGGCAGATGCGCCCAGACCGCGTGGCTCAGCGGGGCGTAAAAGTTCACCGCCACCGCCGCCGACAAAATCGTCAGCACGATCATCATCAACGCGCTGTAAACCCCCTGAAGGGAGTGGAAGAACGCGATCCCCAGCACCAGCAACAGAGTCACGAGTATGAAAACCACTGCGAATCCTCCAAACGTCCCGCGGCGCTACGTCAGCGGGTCTTCTCCGCCGTCTCCGCTTCCTTGCTGACCCGGACGATCTCCTGCACGCTCGTCACCCCCGCCACCACCTGCTCCATCGCCACTTCCTGCCAGTAGCTCAGGCCCGCCTTCCGGACCGCCGACTTGATCTTGTTCGCGTCGCCGCTGCGAATCGCCTCGCGAAGCTGGTCGTCCACCACCAGCAGCTCCAGCACCGCCGTGCGGCCCAGGTACCCGGTCCCCTGGCACGTCCCGCAGACGACCGGGTTCCCCTTCTTGTCCACCACCTCCTGCGTCGGCGGACGGAAGAACACCACGTCGCTCTTGCTCGCCAGGTTCAACTTCCGCAGCGTCTCGGGATTCGGCTTGTACGCCTCCCGGCACGTCGGGCACAACTTGCGGATCAGCCGCTGGAACGTCACCGCCGACAGCGTCGCGGCCGCCGTCGCCGGATTCTCCATCCACCGAATCGCGCGGCCCAGCGCCGACAACGCGTTCGAACCGCGAATCGCCGCCACGATCTTGCGCTCCTTGGCCTCCACGATCGTTCCGATCATCTTCATCGTCTCCGCGTCCGCGCACGGATCGACCAGAATGATGTCCGGCTCGCGACGCGACACCGACTGCAGCAGCCGGGCAAAACTCTGCTCCTGACCGCTCTGGTAAATGTTCTGCGTGATGTTGTCCAGGTCCATCAGCGGCTTGGCTTCCACCGTGTGGATGTTCTGCTGGAACGAGTCGTGGCTCCGACCGAACGCGTACAGCGTCGTGCTCACCCCCGATCCGCCAAGACCCGAAATCAGCACCACCCCCTTCTTGTGCCCGACCAGCTCCTTGACCTTCGCAAGCTGGCTCTCGGTGAACCCCAGGTCGTCCACCGTGAACTTGGCCTCCTCAGCCCGCACCCGAATCCGAAGCCGCTCGCCCGCCGTGCTGCCCGAAGTCTCGATGTCCAGGTTCACCTTCCGGTCCACGTCCGCCTGCTGGGCGATCAGCTTCGCCCGCTGCGGACGCCGACGCTCGTTGATCTCCAACCCGCAGGTCCCTTTGACGTAGTCCACGATCATCTGGCCCATCTTGCGGTCCAGCATCCCGTACTCCGCCCCGACCCCGTCGATCTTGAACAGCACCCGGTAGTGCTCACCCGTCGGCTGAACCAGGATATCGCTCGACCGCCGCCACAGGGCGTCAAACAGCATGTCCTGGAACGCCTGATAGATCCTCTGAAGCTCCTCCCCCTCCGGAATCTTCGCCTCGCGGCCCTCGTACGTGCTCAGACGCACCTTCGTCTTGATCTCGAACGTCTGCTCCTGCTCGCCCCGAATCGCGCTGAGCAGGTTCGCCGGCTTGAGAATCTTGTCCTCCTCGCCCACCAGCGAATCCCGGTACAATGCGTACGCCAGCAGCCCGCCCAACCCCAGCAGCACGAAGAACAGCAGGCCCAGCCAGTAGCTCGGAAAAACCACCCAGCAGAACCACCCGACCACACCCGCCGCCGCCACCACCATGCCCCACATGAACTCGTTGATCGAAAGCCGCCGCGCGTCCCGGCACACCCAACCCGCCGGCCACGCCCACACGAACATCAGCAGCGCCATCACCACGATCTTCCAGACCGCGAAAAAACCGCCGTCCGGCGTCACCGGCGGCATCGGGGCTTCCACCTGGGCCAACATCAGAAACATCAGGTCCGCCATTCGCTCACTCCGTCACTGCCGTCCGGGGCCCGATTGCCCTCAAAACCCTTAAAGGATACCCGACTTCGACGCGTTTATCCCCTTCAATCTCATTTTCAACTCCTCCGGATTCGGCGAGGCATCGTACGCCGTCTGGCTCTCGATCCATTCCTTGGCCACCATCTGCCGAAGCGACTCGTTGAAGTCCTGCATCCCGATGTCGTAGTTCGACTTGATCACGTCCAGAATGTCCGACTCCCGACTCTCCCCGATCAGCTTCCGGATCGCCGGGTTGTTGATCAAAATCTCCACCGCCGGGATCATGTCCGTCCCCTCCTTGATGCTCGGCAAAAGCCGCTGGCTGATGATCGCCTTCAGGTTGAACACCAGCGACTGGCGGATCAGCGACCGCTCCTCCTGCGGAAACAGGTCCAGCAGCCGCGTGACCGTCTGCGCCGTGCTCGAACTGTGAATCGTCCCTAACACCAGGTGCCCCGTCTCCGCCGCCTGCAAAGCCGCCTGGAACGTCTGCCGGTCCCGCATCTCCCCGATCAGCACCACGTCAGGGTCCTCGCGCATCAGGTACTTCAAGCCGTCCGAGAAGTCCGCCACGTCGATCCCCACCTCCCGCTGGTTGATAAACGCCTTCTTGTCCGTGAAAATGTACTCGATCGGGTCCTCGATCGTCACGATGTGGCACGCCCGGTTCTCGTTGATGTACTCCAGCATCGCCGCGATCGTCGTGCTCTTGCCCGATCCGGTAATGCCCGACAGCAGCACCAGCCCCTGGTGATAGCTCGCCAGCTTGCCGATCTGCGCCGGCAGGTTCAGCCCCTCGAACGTCGGAATGTCCCGCTCCACCCGCCGCGCCGCGATCGACGTCATCCCACGCTGGCGAAACACGTTAAGACGAAACCGGTCCTCCCCCTCCAGGTCGTACGCAAAGTCCACCGCCCCGTTCTTCTGGTACATCTCCCGAAGCTTCGGACTCATCACCGAAAAGATCATCTCCTCGATATCCGCGTTCGACAGCTCCTCCCCCGCCACCGTCCGAATGCTCCCGCCGATCCGCATCCGCGGCTTCGAATTCGCCTTCAGGTGAAGGTCCGACCCGTCGTGCTTGATCACCGCCCGAAAAAAGGCCATCAGCTTCTCGCTGGCCCCCTTGCCGTTCCCGTTCACGCTGTTCGTCGACAAATTCATCTCGCCCACACCCGGTCTCCTTTACTCCAGGTCCGCCGACCGACCACCGCTACCGGCACGGCCAGCCTATCAGTGTAACTCATATTACGCCAGCCTTCAAGCCGCCCCAACCGCAACCGGTTCCGGTGGACTCCCATTTTCGCTAACGCCTGGAATTCCTAACCGTTCTGAATGCCGCGGGGGCCGACATCCCAATCCGGCTGATCGCTCGGCGAGCACCAAGGTGCTCCTTAAAGGCTGGTTCGCTCCGGCCAGTATCTTCGCAGAACCTATACTATACTCCAACCCGACGGACATTGTAAAGCCAATAGATGGCGGCTTTTAACGTTCCCTCCGCCGCCGCCGCCGCGACCCGCTTGCCCGCCCGCCCCTCAGACCGTATCATGACCGATACGCAACGACGGGGGATCGTTCCGATGGGCACACGCGACTACGAATCCCAACGCCTCGACTTCCCGATCGACCGGGCCCTGATCGACGAACTGCTGGCCCTCTGGAAGGTCGCCTTCGATCTCGACCTGGCCGACGAAATCCCCCAGTTCCTCGGCCGCGAGCTTCACGCCAACCGCGATGTGCTCTTTCTGGCCCGCCGGAACGACCGCGTCGTCGCCACCTGCCGACTGACCCAAAGCCGCCTGGACCCGCGCCTGGGCTACCTCTCCGAAGTGGCCACCGCCCCGGACCATCGCGGACACGGCCTGGCCGGCGACCTCTGCCGACGCGCCGCCGACGCCTTCGACGACGCCGGCGGACACGCCTGCTTCCTGGGCGCCGATAACCAAGCCGCCGCCCGCATCTACGCCCGCCTCGGCTGGCGGCGACTGCCCAACACCAACGTCATGCTCCGCGTCGCGCCGCCCGCCACGCCCGAGGAATTCCTCGTCGATCACGTCCGACGCGGCCTCGACCGCGAACTGGCCATCCGTCCCGGCGGACCCGAACTCCGCGTCCCGATCATCCCCGCCATCGTCACCCCGCACGACTGGATCGCCCTCGACGCCAATGCCGCCATCCTCTCCACCCGGTCCGTCTGCCAGAAGTCCTGCGTCGGCCTCTATCCCCGCTACGACCGCCTGCGACAGCCCGACGGCTGGTTCGCCCTCGTCCGCGACGACCAAGCCGTCCTCGGCCTGGCCTCCGCCGCCCGCCGCGATCAGGACCTCTGGATCGTCGACGCCTTCACCCACGTCCACTACTCCGCCTGGCTCCAACCCCTCTACCGACGCGCCGCCGATCTGGCCAAACGCCGCCACCCCGCCGCCGTCTGCGCCACCTGCGAGCAAGACGATCCCCTCAAAGCCGCTGCCCTCGACCGCCTCGGCTTCCGCCGCACCGACCGAACCATCCCGCTCGAACACGACCCCCAAATCCTGACCCTGCGCCTCTACGAGATCCCAACCTGACCGCCCGCCGCACCCGATGTGCCCTTGACCCTTGTTCCGCAGCCCGATCCGACGTATCCTCGCCGCCATGCCGGAAACACCGCTCGACAAGACCTCGCTCCTGGCCGCGCTGCCGATCGCGGACCGCGAACTCGCCATCCGGCCGTGGCGGCGGATGGACATCGACCGCCGCGCCGAATGGCCGCCGTATCCCGAACCCTACCGCGGCTTCAACTTCCCCGCCCGCAGCCTGGGCCCGGCCCAGCGAGACCTTTGGTTCGCCGAACGCGATAGCCTGCCCGACCGGCTGAACCTCACCGTCGATCACTCCGACCAGCTCTGCATCGCCTACTTCGCCCTGACCGAAATCGACTTCGCCGCCCGCGCCGTCGGCAATATGGGCATCCGCGTGGCCCCGCACTTCTGCAGCCGCGGCCTCGGAACCCGCGCCCTCCGGCGAATCGTCGACTGGGCCTTCGCCGCCGGCCTCCAAACCATCCGCCTCGACGTCGCCGCCTCCAACCGACGCGCCGTCCGATCCTACGAAAAAGCCGGCTTCGCCATCACCGGCGAATTCTGGCGCGACGACCACGCCCTCCGCGCCGTCAACCTCGCCGACCCCAGACACGACGACCTCCGCCCGCACGTCCGCTTCGACCCCGACCCCCAACTGCGATTTTGGTGGATGCAAGTCCGTCGCTGACGCCAAGGGCGACACAGGCCGGTCCGATTACAGAAAAGCCCAGGAAGGCCCCGACCTTCCTGGGCTGGTCTTGTTGGCTGAGCCTGCGCCCCTACTCCGGCGCCGTCTCGATCTCCAGCTTCGCGTAGTCCACGCCCACGTCGTCGCCGAACATCACGTCCAGCTCGCCGTCGTTCAGTTCCGACAAAATGCTGATCACCGGTCCAGCCGTCACATCCGGATAGCCGGGATTGCCCACCGACGTCTTGAGGTTGCCAAGGTCGAGCACGATCTCGGTCACCCGATCGCCCGGAACCGGATCCAGGTAGTTCCGCAACGCCACCAGCTCATAGAGCGGCGTCCCGTTGTTGAGGAACTGCGACCCGTCGAACCAGAACACGTCCGTCTCCGGCTGAGTCCACGTCGCGATGATCCCCAACCGCAAACGAGCCCGCACCACCCGCTGGCCGGCGGGAATCGTAAACTGGTGCGTCCACCCGATCACGTTGTCACGCAACGTGCTGTCGAACGTCGCCACCTGCGGCCACGGATGATTCGGCTCCGACGGCAGGTTCACGATCGCCTGCCCAAGCCGCGTCGACTGGTACGGAATCACGTCCTCCTCGTTGCCCGCCTGGAACCCGTCGTTGTCCCCGTACGACACGCTGCCCACCTCGCCCTCCACAAAGAACGCCGTCACCGTCTTGGCGCCGTCCATCGTCAGGCTCGCCGTCATCGACGTACCGGTCACGCTCCCCTCCCAGTGATCGAACAACCAACCAGCCGCCGGCGTCGCCTGAAGCGTCAACTGAGTCCCCGCCGCGTACAGCCCGCTCTGCACGCTCACCGTCCCCTGGCCCTGCGTGTTCACCGTCAACTGGAATTGCTCGACCGACTCTTCCACAAAAATCGCCCGAGCCGTCTTGTTGCCGTCCAGCGTCAACGCCGCCGGATTCGCGCTGCTCGTCAACGCCCCTTCCCAGTGGTCAAACCGCCAGCCCGCGCTCGCCGTCGCGCTCAGGTTCATCTGAGTATTGGCCGCGTACACGTGCTGACCCGCCGCCGGATCCGTCGTCCCCTGGCCCTGAACCTCCATCGTCAACGTGTAGTTCGCCGCGTCCTGGGCGAACACCGCCGTCACCGTCTTGCCCCGGTCCATGCTCACCTGAATGCTCTGGTCCGTGCTCGACACGTCCCCCTGCCACCGCACAAAGTGCCACCCCGACGCCGCCGTCGCACTCAGGTCCACCTGCGCGCCCGACGCGTACGCGTGCTGGCCGACCGCCGGATCGGTCGTCCCCTGACCCTGCACGTTCACCGTCAGCGTGTACTGCTCAGCGTTCGGCTCGAACACCGCCGTTACCGTCATGCTGCTGTTCATCGTGATCGGAATCAACGCCGTCGTGCCCGAAATGTCGCCCGACCACCGAACGAAGTGCCACCCTTCAGCCGGGGTCGCGGTCAGGCCCACCTGCCGACCCGCGCTGTACTCGTGCTGCCCGCGCGCCGGATCCGTCGTCCCCTGCCCGCTCACGTTCATCGTCAACACATAGCGCTCAGCGTCCGGCTCGAACACCGCCGTCACCGACCGCCCGTTGTTCATCAACACCGACACCGCCTCGTCCGTGCTCGACACGTCGCCCTGCCACCGCACGAAATGCCACCCCTCCGACGGCGTCGCCGTCAGATCCACCTGCATCCCCGCGTCGTACAGGTGCTCGCCCGCCGCCGGTACCGTCGTCCCCTGGCCCATTACGTTGACGATCAGCGGATACTGCTGCGCGTCCTGCTCGAACACCGCCGTCACCTGCTTGTTGCTCGTCATGCTCAGATCCACCACGGGATTCGTCCCCGTGATGTCGCCTTCCCAACGTACGAAATGCCGGCCCTCGAACGCCAACGCCTTGAGGCCCACCTGCGCGTTCGCGTCGTACGTGTGAACGCCCGCCGCCGGCTCCGTCCGGCCGCCGCCTTTCACCGCGATGCTCAGCGTGTACTGCTCAGCGTCCTGCTCGAACACCGCCGTTACCACCGCGCGGCTGTCCATCAACACCTGCACCGTCGACTGTGTCGACTGCACGTCGCCTTCCCATCGCACAAAGTGCCATCCTTCCGCCGGCGTCGCCTTCAAAACCACCTGAGTTCCAGCCGCGTACGAGTGCTCGCCCGCCGCCGGATCCGTCGTGCCCTGGCCCTGCGTCCGGACCAGCAGGCCGTACGCAGATGCGTCCTGCTCGAACACCGCCACGATCTCCAGACTCCGGTCGATCAGCACCCGCATGATCGGCTCGCTCCCGCTCACGTCGCCGCTCCACCGCACAAAGTGCCAGCCCTGCGCCGGCGTCGCCTCGAACGTTACCTCCGCCCCCGCCGCAAACGGCTGGTCGCCCAGACCGGGACTCACGCTGCCCTGGCCCTGAGTCGTTACGTTGATCGTGTATTGGGCTGCGTTCTGCTCGAACGTCGCCTTCACCGTGTGGTTCTGGTCCATGCTCAGCCCGATCGTCGACGCCCCGCCCGTCGCGTCACCGCTCCACCGCAGAAAATGCCAGTCCGCCGACGGCACTGCCGTCACCGTCACATAGCTGTTCTCCGCGTACAAATGATCCCCCGCCGCCGGATTCGTGCTCCCTTGACCCTCCGTCAGCACCGTCAGCGTGTACTGCGTCCCCACCGGAGGCGGCACAGGACCGCCGCAGCCGCTGATCGCCACGAGCCCCAAAACCACGCTCATCGCCAGTATCGCTTTGCCCCATGCTCTCATCTCGTTCCCCTTAATCCTTATAAAACACAACGATTCGCTCGCCCCGGCGACGCCAGACCGTCCAACACGGGTACGCCCATTATAACGCAAAACCGACCTCGGCTGATCCTCGCTGATAGACTCTCTCCCAAGACTCTACCGCCGGGCTCGACATTCGCCCAGCCTCGACACTCGCGCGGTCGCAAAGCTCACCCCTGGTACATCAGGATACCGCCAACCCGCCCCCCCGTCAAGCGATTTTCACCCGCCGCCCCTTACCCTCCGCGCCGCAAGTCCTATAACCACAACATTATACCGACCCCCATGGCCCCCATGCCCATCCGCCCGATCCCGTACGGGCAACCCTTGTGGCTCCCCCATCGTCCCTGCCCCATCCGCGCCGATTCCATCCGCCGTGCAAGAACCTGGCGCACCTCCACCCACCGCCAGAACTCCCAACAATCCCCAACCCCCGCTCCCCCTCCACGTCTCAGCGTCCCTGCGGGAACTCCATGCTCCCCGCTTCACCCTCACCGCAAAGCCTGCGTCGTGGCCGGCGAGCGCTTGCGGCAGTCAAACAACTCCGTCTTTACGCTGTCGGAAATCGCCCTGCCATATCGCACAAGGCTGACATACAACTCCCCGCGCTCCTGACGCTCCACGAGCTCTTCCGCCCGGCTGTCCTCGACCGCAAACTGCACCGAAGCGCAGCAGATCAGGTTGCCGCCCCGGGCTTCCTGCTCGAGATAATCCAACTCAGGTTCGAAAAAGGGAAACATCTCGCGGTACCCGGTCGCCCTGCACTCGACGAGCAGGCCATCCGGGCTCGGCGTCCGCTCGATCCAGTCAACACTCAACCACGTGTACTTGGCCGTCAGCCGGATCTCGGCGAATGCCAACACCGGATGCCCCAGCGATTCCGGCGTGGCCTCCCTCAGCCTCTCATCCAGCGCCTCGTACCTCGCCAGATAAAACCGCTTCACGGGGTCGTCCGTCTGCTCCGACCTGTACCGCCCCAACTGATCCGCCACAAATTCTCTGTTCCTGGCCAGCCGCTCCGCATCCGACTCCCCGCACCCGGAACACCAGAACAGTCCACCAGACAATATCAAACCCAATAGACTCCTCGACAGAAACGCACTCATGATGATCCTTGAGCCTTTTCAACTGCCGGCCTCGTCTCGGTTGGCCTTGGCGCGGTGTCCGTGGACACATACAGGTAGACTCGCGTCAGGTTCTCGCCAAGCTCCTGCGTCACGACATGAAACGTCCATTCCCAGTAGTTGCCCTTCGGATACCTGCGCACCTGGGATTTCCTGCCGAACCGCGGCGATGGAACCTCATCCACCCGCCACCACCAGAGGTTACGACCGGCAGTGATCAGGAACTCCCGCTGTTCCGCATCGAACGCCAACTCCTCGAACGACGGCAACGCCTCGTGCTCATCCATCCACCGCCTCAGATCATCCGGCGCCAGTTCGAACCGAACGTACACGAAGGCTGTCATGACCGATAGCTCATGGAAATGCAGATCGCGTGCACTGTCCGGCAGCGTCAGACCCGTGTGCCCTTTCACCAACCCGCGCAGCTCGCCCGCCTTGAGCGGCTCTTCAGGATGGAACAGTAGAATCAGGACGAACAGAACCGCCCCCGTCAAAAGCACAATCGGAACAAACAACACCGCCGCCACGATCAAAGCCCGTACCAGACCGGAACCCCGTGAAGCGTCCTTCATCATCGACAACCCGCCTCCCCACCAACGATGTAACACATGCTGATCTGTCGCGATGGATACTGCACGCCAATCATGCAACCTACAATAACAGAGCCCCAGAGAAAGTCAACGCCGACCCCATCCGCCCATGCGTGCTCCGCAGCCAACCGGCTCTCTCGCCCAACCAATGCCGGCACTGTGTCATTCCCGCGCAGGCGGGGATCCAGTCCCTCAAACGCTCCCTTCCCGCAAACTCGCAGCTTTCCATCCGCGCGAAAACAACCACCCGCTGCCCGATCCACCCCCTTCCCGTACGGGCAACCCTTGTGGTTGCCCCATCCACCATCCCACGCCGACAACACCCCCGCACACGACCTTGACTCCGCCACCATCCCAAGTCAACATAACACCCATGAATCACGCAGCGGACCAGAAAACACCCGCGACACCACAGCCGAAAAGCGACCGCTTCCGCCTCTGGATCGGCCTCGCCCTCGCCGCCTTCGCCAACCTCCAACTCGTCTTCGCACTGTTTCCTCTACGATGGACGGTGGCAACACAGGGGGAACCGCATGCCCTTGTCCTATCCGTCGCGATGGCGCTTGGCTTCCTCTGGATCGCCTCCGTGCCATTGGCCGGATACTTCCTGATCACCTGGGCCAGGTGGCGAACCAAGCCGCTCGCGTGGATCGCCGCCCTCGCCCTCGCCAGCGCCGCCGCCTTCATCACCCTCGGCCTCCACAACGGCCACGGCGTCAGAGCCGTCGTCAACACCGCCTCCGCAAGCTGGCTGGTGATAGGAGCAATCTGCCTGATTCACAGAACGATCAGCCCCGCCCGCCCACGCAAACACCCAGCGAATACTGCCGGTCACAACGACTGCGCAGGATCATGAACACCTTCTGTCCTGTAACCCCTCCGAGTCCCGAACCCCCAACCCCAAATCCCCAACGCCCGCTCCCTCTCCGCGCCTCAGCGTCTCAGCGTGAGCCCCTTCCGCTCCCATTCTGAGTGCTGACCACTGAGTTCTGAATTCCCTCCCTCCGGACTCCCGGACTACCCTCCGCGCGTTCCGCGTGTTCCGTGCCGCCCCAAAAAGAAACAACTAATAGCGATGGAATGCACCCCAGCGACAGCCCCTAAAGCCTAAAGCCCAAAGCCTAAAGCCTACTCCCCCCGCATCACCATCGCCGTGATGTTATCGTGCCCGCCCGCACTATTCGCCGCCCGCACCAGTCGCTCAGCCGCCGCTTGCGGATCGGCGTGCTCACCAAGTATCGCCGCCATCTGCGAATCGCTGACCAGATCGGTCAACCCATCCGAACACAGCAGCAGGCAATCACCCGCCTTCGGCGTCAGCGACGTCACGTGCGGCTTGGCGTTCTCCTGCTCCATGCCCACGTAACGGATGAGCTGCCCGCGCGCGGGATGAGAGTTCGCCTCGTGCGGCTCGATCAACCCCTGCAACACCAGCGAATGCACCACCGAATGATCCAGCGAAAGCCGCCTGATCCGCCCGCTGTGCAGTAGATACGCCCGGCTGTCGCCGAGGTTCGCCACGTAAACCCGACCATCGACCCACAGCCCACAAACCACCGTCGCCCCCATGTCCTCGCAACCAGCCGTCTTGCGGGCCCGCGAAATCAAATACCGATTAAGCTGCCGAACCGCCCCGTCCAACCGCCGCTTGATCGCCCGCGCCGATCGCACCGGCCGACTCGCAAACCGCTTCTCCACGATCAGCGGCAGCGCCTGAACCACCGTCCCAGCCGCCACCTTGCCGCCCGCATGACCGCCCATCCCGTCGGACACGACAAACAGCCCCAAATCCTCCCGAACCGCAAACGCATCCTCGTTCTGTTCCCGAATCCGCCCCACATCCGTCGCTGCGCCCCAGCGCACCGCCCCAGCCGAACCGGACCCGCTGCGCCGCCGATCCACCGAACGTTTCGTCTGCAATCTGTGTTGTCGCGTACCCAAAACCGTACCAATATCCATCCGGCGAAACTCCCTATTGGGTCTATCGGCGGGAACCAGCCCCGCCGTCCACATCAGGTTAATTCTAGAACTCCCGCAGCGGCTGGGGCAGGATTTTCTTGGTTAGATATTTATTATATATCAGTTATTGTGCGGGTAAGTCGTGGGTGGGAAATTTGTCATACAACCATATCATCATACAACTGACAATGCGCGCTACCCCCCTGATTCGCTGACTCCCCGATCCCCTGACCCCCTGATCCCCCTAAAGCCTAAGGCCTAAAGCCTAAGGCCTGCTTATGCCCGCAGATCGTGTTCGCACCAGGGGCAGGTGCTCCAGAATTCCGAATCCACCGACCAGCCGCATTGGCCGCAGAACTCCGGAAACGGCGCGACATCCCACGGCTGATCGACTTTGCGGCGGCACCACGGGCAGTACTTCATGAATCGCATGAGCCGGCCCTTGCAGTGGCGGCACTGGCTGTGATAGCGCGCGCCGGG
>JAAYCJ010000097.1 GCA_012729815.1 Phycisphaerae bacterium
AAAACAAATCCGGCCGCCCGCCCCGCATCGCCGCCTCAGCCCAGAACCCGCCGATGATCGGCCAGCACATGACGTTGTGTCGCCCGGGATGCTCATCCGAAAAACCGTCGAAATGCGGCCAGACGGCGGTGATCCCCTTCGGCTGAACGTGAACCGTTTTCATGATCCGCGCGGTCTGGTTCCGATCGGCCACGCCGTCAAGAACGGCAAAGGCCAGTCCGATCCCTTCCTGGTGCCTATCGAGCCGCCCGGCGAGCGGCCCGGAGCCGTGGATAAAATAGCCGTAGGTGCTGGCTTCGTCTCGCCACAGATGGCGGTTGATCGAGCGGCTCAAAGCGTCGGCCTTGTGACGCCATAACACTGAATCGCCGCCCACCTCGTCAGCCATCGCGGCTAGGCATCGATAGGCGTCGACGTAGATGCAGTTGGTGCTCAGACACATGATCTCAAGGGCGTCGGGATAACCGAGGACCGAATCGCAGATGCCGTCGGGGGTGGCCGGAGGAACCGGATACCCAGCGATACCATCGGCCATCATCGCCGGACCTTTGAACAGGCCATATTCAGTGCAAAAACGCTCCTGCTCCATCCGGCGGATCGTCTCGGCAGCCGCCTCCCTGGCCAGCGACAAAAACCCGCGATCGGCGGTGATTGAATAGTGCTCCCACGCGCCGCGGACCCAGATGACCTTATCCCACCACTGTGAATCGCACTGGACCACCAGACGGCCCTGCTCCGTGCGCTCGCAGACGGCCCAGAGGGTGTTTCTGGCGACCTGAGGGATCAGAAGGCTCGCCGCGTTCCAGCAGTTGACCGCACAATCGCGCGTCCAGGGTTTCTCGTAGGCCTGGCCCGCGCGGATCATGCAGCCGCCCTCCGGCAGCAGACCGGTCTTGTTGTACACGGCCAAATCGCACGGAACCGTGTTGATCTGCGTCAGATTCCGCACCGCGGCGTCAAAGGCGGCTTCCAGATCGGCGTGACTGTCGCCGACGACGCGGAGGACGGGGATCTTCACTTGTTCTTTCCTTCGTACGCTTCGAAACGTCCGAACTGGCAGCCTGGACATTGATTGGGGATGTAATCGCCGACGAGGTTCGGCTCCGGCACCCAGCCGTAACAGTAGTCCGCCGCGACGCGAACCGCGAAAAGCCTCGCCTGATCCAGTTCGAGGAACAGCCGAAACGGTTCGCCCTCAAATTGATCGATCGAGTCGCGATCCTTCCACTTCAACGTCAGAAAATGTCCATCGCCTTCCACCGGGATCGAATTCTCGAGCTCAAAGCCAGGGATGGGCTTGTTGTCGGGCACCATTCGCAGTTCCGCCCGGATCTTTCCAAATCGCCCCATCACCGCATTGATCCGAACCGGCCCGCCGCGCGAAATCAGCGGCCGAAGCGTCAAATGCCCGACATCCGACGCCGACTCCATCGCGCAGAACCCGTCCCGCCGGAACCGCGAAACCGTCAGAAACAAAGACTTCTCCCCAGCCGGGAATTTCTCGCCGTCGTTGTGCTCGCCCACAAAAGACGCTGTATAGACCCGCAGCCAACCCGCCTCATCCATGACCATCGAGCTGGGGTATTCACTCCCGAACCCGTATTTCCCGATCCCGCCGTCGGGCAAAAACGGCTGCCGGTTCGTCCGGCTCCAGTGCGTCCCGTTGATGCTGTACACCAACTCCGAATCCACCCGACCCTTCATCCGCGAAGGAATCGTATCGTCAACAAACGCCCCATGCTGGCGATGCAGGAAACCGACAAAATACCCTTCATAGAGGAATTCCGGCATCCCGTAAAACTCCACGTTCGGCGGATCGGACGGGTCGGGATGGATAATGATCTGAGGCTTGGTAAAAGTTCTCCAATCCGTCGTCTCATACAGGGCGATCCGCCGGTCGCCCAGGATCGGCCGGCTGGTGAACTGATACTTCTTCGTCCACGGATTAAACAGAATACTGCACCCAGCGTCCGTGTGCTGCTCTCGCCACACGGCTGCGCGATCGATCGTCCAATGAACGCCGTCCGGCGACACCGCGATCCGGCACGGGCCCTCCGAACCCACCGGATTGCTGGATACGTCGGTATACGCAATCTTGTACCGCCGCGCCGGGTCCTTCTCCAGGGCATCGAAAAACGGCAGCCCGTTGCCCGTGTGCTCTCCGCTGAACACCAGATGCTCCGCCCCAGCCGCCGCCCGCGGATCCGCCGCCGGCTTCTGAAAACTCGGCCGCCACTCAATCCCGTCCTCCGACTCGTACAGGTAAAGGCCCGTTCCTTCATCCCCCTTCGTTCGGTCCGTACTGCCCACGCTCCACATCCGCCACCGGCCGCTCTCCGCATTCCGCTCCACCGTCGGCCCGTTAAACGAATCCCGCAGCCGCGGATCCACCGCCGGCGCATGGCCCGGCCACGGCTCTGCCGAAAACCATCGCCGCACCACGCCTCGCGAATGCTGTATCGGCCAATCGTCGAAAAACAGAATGGTCTTGGTATTCTCCATCGGGTTGTTTCCTTTATCGATTCGCCTCAAAGTCGATCGGCAGCCGCCATGAGTAGCGATTCATCAGGTCGTGATCCGACAGCTTGGCCGTCTCGATCATCATCTCCGGTACGGGCAGAAAGTAATGGTTTTCCGCCCGCATCTTGATGAAGGCTTCCCCGTACGAGTAGCCGCCGCCAAACGCCCCATCCGACGTTTCAAGCCGTTTGCGGGCGTATTTCCCGGCGTAACCCTGGCTGACCAGACAGTCCATCGCCGCCAGTTTCCTATCGATCACATCGGTGATATCGATGAAGACTTCATTGTAGTGATTGCGCCGGGCGTCGAACACATCCCGCGGCAGATGCGCCGCCCCTTCCCCAAAAAAGAACATCTGGGCAATCCGGTGCGGCGGGTTGCGGTCGCCCGGATCCACCGCGTTGGCGAACTGCACCGCGTGCATCACGATCTGCCCGCACACAGCGTGCGGGTTCGTGATCGCGTCGCCCTCGCGCGGAAAGTGAGTCAGAATAACGTCCGGCTTGATCTGACGGATCAGCCGCGTCAGCACGCGGATCGCTTCCCGCGTGACCATAAAGATATCGTCGCCTTCGCCCAGGAAATAGATGTCCTCAAAGCCGATGATCCGGCCGGCCGCGCGAATCTCCTCGATCTTCACGTCGGACCGCTGCGAAATGATCTGAAGCAGCTCCGGTCCGTCGGGAACGGCGTCCGAATTCTGCATCGTGTCCGCGACGATCTTGTCGTGAACCCGCGCCCCGTGCGTCATCGAGATGCATGCGATGTAGTCGCCCCGCCTGGCGTGGTGGATCAGCGTCCCGGCGCACTGATCGAACACGTCGGCCGGATGGGCCCCGATGGTGAGTATCCTCAGCTTCTTGCTCGGACTATCCTGCATGGCGATATCACACCTCTGCGGTTTCTGGATTCGGATTTGAAACGGGCGAAGAAACAACCTGCCGGAGAAACACTTTTCTGGCCCCGTTGATGTGCCGGCCCATGAGCTTGATGCAGGTTCGCCGGTCGCGGCGCTCGAGCGCGTCGACGATGCTCTCGTGCTCCGGGTCGCCGATCGGGACCGACGGCTGATGAAACCAACTGGCGAGCTGGAACGCCCGAATCAAAAGATTGAACTGGTCGATCATGCTTCGCAGATACTGGTTTCCGGAGATCTCGATGATCGTCGCGTGAAACGTCGCGTCCAGCTCGTCGGTTCGGGCGATGTCGTTCCTGCGGATCGCCAGATGGATCTGGCGGACGATCTTCCGCAACACGGCGATGTCTTCGGGGGTGACGTACGTGACCGCCCGCCCGATCGCCAGCTTCTCCAACGCCGCCCGCACCTCGTAGACCTCCGCGATCTCCTTGATCGAAGGCTGTCGCAACGCGATCCCCCGCTTGTGCCGCCGGACGATCACCCCCTGGCTCTCCAGCTCGTACAGCACGTCGCGGATCGGAGTCCGGCTGACCTTGAACCGGCGCGCCAGCTTCTCCTCGTTCCAGCCCTCCTCGCCGCCCGCCTGCGGCGAAAGGAGAAATGCCTTCACCTGCGCGGACAACCGCTGTTTGCTCGCCTTGGCCTTCATGCTGATATCGTACACAATATATCATGCCAATGCAAGATATTTCCTTGGCAAGCCCATAATGCCATCTAGGGCCTGTCAGTCGTATACAATAGATTATGATCCCGGGACGCGCAAAACCCGCCCCAAACCTCGCCAACCGAAGAGGAATCAAATATGGCTCCCCGGAATCGCCCAGCGCGAACCCAAGCCCCCCGTTTCGGCATCGCTTGTCTTAACGGTTGTCTTTTTCCGCGGTCAGGTGAGCTTGGCGAGGCCCATGCCCGCGATGTTCGACGAAGGCTCGATGCTGTTAAAGAGCGTCGCCCTGACCAAACCGGCGCAGCGGTCGGGGATCACGGTAATCTTTATCTCGAGCAGGAATCGCCCCTTCGACGTATTCACGAGCAGGTACTTCAAGGGAACCAGCGCTCGCAGGAAGTACCCGTCGTTGGCGGGCGAGGTCTCGATCCGCACATCGGGCGCCGCGACAGGCTCGCCGCGGCGATACAGGCCTTGGGCCGCCCGGCGGCGAACACCCGGCACGAGGAAGACCTGACCGATTCCCGCGCCGCCGGGGTTCTTCCTGGCGGGCATGGCCGCGAAAACTTCGACGCATGAGCCTTGCCACGGCGTCTCGTTCGGCGCGATGCAGCGGTCGTGGACGCGGGCGACGATGGCCAGGTCATTTCCCGCCAGGGCGAGTTTGATGTCGGCGATCGGCTGATCGGCGAACATCACCGGGCGCGCTTCCTGAGCCGCCAGACGTTCGTCCAACTCGCGCAACGAGCTGATGCGCCCCACCCGCGATAGACAAAGCTCGCTGTCCGCGGGCTTCGTCTCGATCACAAACGACGGTACGAGCCCACGGCCGCGAGGAACGGTCTCGACGATGATCTTCTCAGCGTCCTCGGCCGCCGTGACGGCGAATTCGGCCGACTTCGACGCCCCCGGACGAAGCGAAAACGCAAAGTGGCCTTGGCCGACGATGCGCCCGGCGCCCTCCGGCAGCACGCGCAGGCGAACCGCCCCGCTCGCCGGGACCTCGCCGACGTTCCAGGCTGTGAAACGTACCCGACCCGGCACGCCGCCCGCGTCCACTAGCGGTTTGACGATCTCGAGCGTCGTGTGGACGATCTCCTTCGCCTCCTCCACCGGCACCGGGAAATCGGCGAACGCATGGGGCCGACGTCCCAGCCGCCGCGGTCCCACGCGGCCGACGTCGATCGGGCGAAAACCCATCGCCAGCGCCGGCGAATCGGCGCGGAGGGAAAAATCGCCCGCCGCCGGATCGGCGAACAGCGGATCGGCGATGACCGTCCCGCGAAGCTGGCCACGCGACTGCCAATACGCCAGTGGCCGACGGGCGAAATCGAACGGCTGACCGTCGGTGCGCCAGAAGAGGTTGTCTTCGAACAGCGAGTGGTCGGCCGACCAGTCGCCCTCCCACAGCCGGCCATGCGACCAATAGACGACATTGTGCCGGAAGATATCCGTCCGGTGCGGCTCCGGCCGGCCGAAGGGCGCGACCTGCTCCTTCCCGCCCATCGCGAAAATGTTGTTTCGCACCACGTTGTCGCGCCCGTAATGGCTGAAGAACCCCGGCCCGTCGGTGCGGTAGACGACGTTGTCTTCGATCACGAACTGCGAACTGCCCTCGTCGGGGTAAATCCCCCAGCCGCCGTAGCCGTAGCACCCGACGTCGTGAATGTGGTTGCCGCGGATCGTCGAGCCCGGCTGGACGCCCAGCGTGTAGATCCCGCCGTTGTCGCTCAGCCGCCGCGAGCTGTTGATGTGGTGGATGTGGTTGTACTCGATGCGATTGTCCACGGTGAACGTCGGCGAGTAGCCCCACGTCCATCCGCAGGAGATTCCCGTGTAGGGCACATCGAAAATATGGTTGTGGAGGATCCGGTTGCGCCCGGAGTTACCGACCCAAATCCCGATCGCGCTCGGATAGATCTTGCCGACGTCGTGGATGGTGCAGTCCGACACGGTCGTGCGCATCGACTGGTGCGCCGCCGCGCCGCGCGACCCCAGCGACCCGCCGCGGTTGGCCTGGCGGCACCCGATCTTCACGCCGCCCGCCCCCGCGTCGTGCAGGCGGCACGCGACGATCCGGTTGTCGCGGCTGCCGGGCCGCACCTCGATCGCGTACTGGGCAATCTGCGAGACCTCGCAGTTGTAGAGCACGCACGCCTCCGCGCCCTCCATCACGATCGCCCCGGGCACCGTGATCGCCGCCTGCGCCCAGCCCACCTCATCCAGGCCGTAGCGGAATTCCGCGTGCCGCAGCGAGAGATTCTCAAGCCGCACGTGCCGCACCGGCCGGCCGCCGCGCCCGCAAAAACGCACCAGCGTCGTCAATGCCGGAGCGATCACCTCGAGACTCTCCGGGTCCTCATCCGGCTGCGGCAGATAGTAAAGCGTTCCCGACCGGCGATCAAGATACCACTGCCCGGGCTCGCGCAACGCCTCAAAAACGTTTTCCACGAAGTACCGGGCGAAGAGATTCTTCTCGTCGCGCAGACTGCCGATGCTGGGGCGGTGGAAGTGCACAATGTTGCGCTTCGGGTCAAGCCGCTTGATCCGATGGTGCGTGTCGAACCAGAGCTGGTACGTCGTCAGCTCGACCTCGTCGAGGTTCTTCCACGGCTTGATCTCGCCGGGCGCGAAGGTCGCCCGGTCCGGGCCATGCATCCAGCGCAGGCCGCCCCGGCTGCGGATCTCGCCGATCCCCGCGAAACGGTAGTAGCCCTCTTTCGGCAGCCGCGGACGCCACCGCCGCTCGCCGTTGACGAAAAGCTGCGTGAAGTGCCAGCGCCCCTGGGCCACCTCGGGCAGCGTCGCCACGAGGCACTCGCGCCCGTGGATGCGCTGCGTGCGAAAGCCGGTGATCCTGCGCCCGCCGCTGACGACCGGGGCCTCGCCCGGCCATGCCGTCCAGACCACGGGGCACTTGACCGTTCCCGAATCCTGCGGGCCGAATTCCAGCGTCTCGGCCAGGAAGTGCGTCCCGCCGCGAAGATAAACCGTCACCGGTTTCCTCAGCCCCGCTCGGACCAGCCGCCGCACCGCCCGCTGCGCCGCCGCGATCGACCGCAGCGGTCCGTCCGATCCGTCCGCCGCCGCCTCAGCCAACCGTCCCGACCACCGGTCGTCTCCCGCCGGCGAAACATAAAGGGCGTGCCCATCCGTCTTGGCCGCCACCATCAAACCCTTCGACACCATACCTGCACTCCCGGCACCACAAGCGTCATTCTACCCGAAATGTCTCAAACAACCCTGCCCGCCTACGCCGTCGGGCATCAGGAAGGTCAGTATACGATCTCCCCCCTTTGCGCCAATCCATTTCTCGCTTCTGCCCAGGTGGAATAGTGGAACGAAAAGGAACCGCCGCG
>JAAYCJ010000098.1 GCA_012729815.1 Phycisphaerae bacterium
GCCCCTAACCGCTGATCGTCCCGACACGCCTCCCGCAGAGGTCGACGCGGTCCGCTGGCAAACCGGACAGTCGGATCGGAGCAAGTAGGGTGCGTCGTCCCGACGCACCAGAAAACCGCCCCTTGCCCACACCCGCCCAAACCCCAACGCCGACCCAAAACTCTCCGCCTGTGGACTACGAGGGGAGAAGCGCCTAAAAGCGGCGGTTCGGGGTTGGGGAATGAGCAAATGCGAAATCCGACATTCGGAATTCACCAAACCTCCAAGACGCCAAAAGCGCCAAGGGAAGAAGAGAAAACATTCCATCGAACGAAGGCTATATTCTGGAGTCCTGTCCGAGTTTTCTTGGCGTCCTGGCGGTTTCCACGCCTTTGGCCTTCGTCTTTCAGTCCGCCCCCCGGCGGACTTCCTGGACTCCTTGTCATCCTCTCTTCTCCGCGTGTTCCGCCCGCTCCGTGCCGTCCCAAAGGAATTCGCCGACGGCGGTCCGAAAAGCAGGTCCGGCGTGAAAAGATGGGCTATCCTGAAGACGGTGCTGTTTGTATGCGTAGGACTGCGGCGGTGATTTTGCGGCCAGCGGGGACGCAGCAGAGCATTAGGTTCGCCGGTGAGAATCGTTCTCTGGGAGCCAGTTCTGGTAGCGGAGCAGTTCGACAATGAGGGAGAGTGCCTGGTCGCGGACCTCCTCCACATGCTTCCTCTCCTGCTGGAGACACGTGCGGGCCACATCGTCTTCCCATTTGCGGAACGACTCCTCGAAATCAGCATGCAGCATATCTGGGGCGTCGGGAATGGGTCCACTTCGCGCCCTATCGAACAATTTCAGAAGCGCTCCGCAGTAGAATGTCCCCATATGAAGATCGGCCACGAAGTCAAGCAAATCTCTTCTGTGGTCCTGTAGGAGAGCAAGCGAGAAACGTGCTGGATGCAGAATGAACTGGCAGCGACGCCAGAGCGGCACGAAGCGGTGATCGAGGATGGCGGGATCCTTGTGCTGCCGGAACATCCGGAGCCGGTCCACATCGGTTTTCGAGGTTGGATCATGTTGGTCTGCCAGATGGCAGTTCGGGCAGAGGGGCAACAGGTTCATCGGGTCGTGGTTCGAGGGATCCTCATCGACATGATGGAACTGCGGCTTATCGCCGCCGCAAATGGCGCAGCGGTGACGGTACTCGTCGAGAACCTCCCGTGCGACCTTCGGCGGAATCTTCGTGCGATCCTTGGCCATGCCTACCTCCGCAGATCGTGGCCTTGAACTCGGGCTAAGAAGCCGACTGCCGCCATCAATTGTACCACGAGCAGGAAGTGTGCCAATCAGGCTTAACTCACGTTTAGCGCCCATTCATCCAGCCGCGGTGCACGTTCGGCAGAAGTGCCAAAAAACCTTTGCGTTCCGCTCGCCGCCCCGCATTAATAACCCCCGGTAACGGACACCATTGGATAGCAAGGAGTTGCCATGTCGCCTTCCCAAGCGTGGCGAGTGCCCGTACTCGACGACGCCACCGCCGGCGCCGGACTGTTCCCCGGCTACACCTGCCTCTTCACCATACCCGACTACTGGGAGTACGGCCGGTTCGTCCCCCAGGACCGCTGCGAACTCCCGGGCAAACGCTTCGTCGCCAAGGCCGTCGGACAAGCCGAGGCACAACACGTCTTCATGACCCCCGTCTTCTGGGCCAAGCCCATCCGCTATACGATGACCCAGCCGCCGATCTACGTTGCCTGGAAGGTCCGCCCGCCAACTCAGGCGGTTGCCGGTGGGCGATTCTCCTACGTCACAGCCGACAACGGCCCGTGGCAGATCTGGTCCGAACGCGACCGCCATGACAAAGTCGTCTGGACCGTCGCCACCAAACGAAACGGCCAATGGCAAGACCACCAACTGCCCGATAGCGCCGACAACGAATGGATCGACGTCCAACTGACCCTCCAACCCGACCGACTCACCGTCCAGGTCAACCAAACCGACCGCGGCACGTTCGAACACGATGCCTATCCCGACGACTTCGAACTGCGCTTCGGCTCCGCCCAGACCCACGACGGCGGCGGCGAAGTCCGCACCGAATTCCGCAGCGTCTACGTCAACGACATTCCTTATCCCTATAGTTCGCAGGATCTGCCCGATGGCCCCGAAGACATCCAGCCATCCGACGACGCCTACTGGTACCTCATTGGCGAAGCCTCACCCCAACACCCGCGCCATAGCGAAGGCGACATGATCGAACTGAAGGACGGACGGCTGCTGCTGGTCTGGACCGACTACTACAACGGCCAAGGCTGGGATGGGTCACCCGCCTGCCTCTCAGCCAAAACATCATCCGATGGCGGACGAACCTGGTCGCCGATGCGCACCGCCGTCCGCGACGAGCACGGGACCAACGTCATGTCCGTCAGCCTCGTCCGCGCCGGCAACGGCGATCTGCTGCTGGCCTACTTCGATCAGCTTCCAACCATGAAAACCAAGGGCATGGTCCTGCGTCGCTCAGCCGACGAAGGCGAAACGTGGGGCGAACCCATCCCGATCACCCCGGAAACCGGCAACACCCACAGCGCCAACAACGCCTGCCTCCGCCGCCTCGCCTCCGGCCGGATCATCCTCGCCACCCGCGAAGTCGTCGATGGAATCCGTTGGCCCTACGGCCTTTACAGCGACGACGATGGACGAACCTGGGGCGCCGGCCAGCGCGTACCCGATCCCGAACTGACCCCCGAACAGAAAAAAGGTCAGAACGTCAACGAACCCTGCATCGCCGAACTGGCTGATGGACGACTCCTGATGACCATGCGCAGCGTGGCGGGCGGGCAGTTTTTTTCCTGGTCGTCCGATGGCGGCGAGTCGTGGACCAAGCCGCGGCTTTCGCCGCTGCGCGGGGCCTGTTCGCCGGCTGCGATCAAACGCATTCCTGGAACCGACGATATTCTCGCGGTTTTCACTTACGGCCTGGAGGCCCGCACGCCGCTGGTTTCCGCCGTATCCTCCGATGGTGGAACAACTTGGAAACACCTGAAGCTGCTCGAACAGAGCCGCTATCACGGCTACTGCTACACCAGCATCACCTTTTACCGCGATCGGGTCATTTTGACCACCATGCACTCCCCCAATTTCACATCGCTGATGCGTTTTGACGTTCAACCGGGTTATATCGACCTTCGTTTGATCAATCTGCCAGTGAAATGGTTCTATCGAAATGCACCGAATGACGCCTGATCTGGCTCCTCATTTTGAAGTTTAATATTTAGTATTGTCAATTGTCATTCAGCAGATGCGGTCCACTGGCAAGGCTATTGACGTTGCTGGTAGAACATTGTACAATCGGCTTGTACATTGATCTGAAAAATGAGGTGATTCGACGATGACCGTGACTTCCAAACTGCCGCCCAAATATGTGCTTCTGGCGGGGCGGATCGAGCAGCAGATTCGGAGCGGTCAGTACCGGCCGGGTCAGGCGTTGCCGACCGTTCGGGAGTTGATGGCTTCGGAGCGGCTTGGCACGGCGACCGTGACCAACGGCCTGGCGTTGCTGGAGGAGCGGGGTTGGGTGACGCGGCATCCTCAGCGGGGGTACTTTGTGGCTGGGGCGTCCGGCACCAAGTCGAAGGTTTCGCAGATTGCGTTTTTGACGGCGGCCCTCAGCGGCGATACGGACCTGTACGTTCGCGGCATGACTGAAGTTTTGGCGGGCGGGACCGATCTGGCGGTCTCGACGTTTTCGAGTCACGGCGACCTGGAGCGGTTCCGGCAGGCGGTGGAGCAGGTGGCGGACCTTCAGCCGGCGGGGGTGGTGTTAATCGCTTTGCCGCGCGGCATCTGCGACCTGGACTTAACGCCTTTGGCGGAGGCCCGGATTCCCGCTGTGATCATCGGCGAACCGATGCCGGGAATCGCATGCGATCGCGTCATTCAGACCGGTCAGGACGGCGGACGGCGCGTGCTTCAGCATCTTCTGGAGCGCGGCTGCGATACTCCAGCGGTGCTCGAAGCTTTGCCGATCGACGCCGGAGGCCAGGAGCTGCTGTGGGTTTTGCGAACGGGCTTTGCCCGGGCGGGTATCGAGTTGACGGATGAGCGGGTGTTTTACTATCAGAGCCCTCACGGCTGGCGTCCGCCGGTCGATCCGTACATCGACGCGCAGCGGCGGATGGAAGAGGCCCTGGCGAGCGGCGTGCGATTCGGCACGTTGATCTGCCGCTCGGACTATCAGGCGGTCGGGGCGATCCGGGCGATCGTGGCGGCGGGCCTGCGGGTTCCGGAGGACGTGGCGGTGATTTCCGCCGTTCAGTGCGCGGTGGACGGCGTCTGCCCGATGAGGATCACCGCCGTCGATACCCGCCGAGAAGACCAGGGCCGTGTGGCGGCGGAACTGCTGATCAAACGGATCGGCGGCCACGACGGTCCGCCCGAGGTACACCATATCGCGGGCGAGCTGCGGGTGGGGGAAACGGGGTAGGAATTGTTGATTGCCGATTGTTGATTGCTGATTGAGGAAGATCGCGGCCATGAGCGAACGTATCGATCTATCAGCCAATTCGAAATCCGAAATTCGAAATTCGAAATCGTTTACGTTGATCGAGCTGCTGGTGGTGGTGGCGATCATTGCGGTGCTGGTGGCGATTCTTTTGCCGGCTTTGGGCACGGCGCGGGATGCGGCGAGGGGGGTCGCGTGCCGGAGCAACCTGAGACAGATCGGGGCCGCCTTTCTTCACTACGCCAACGATCACGCCGATCGTTTGCCGTACATGGCCCTGGCCCACAATCCCGGCTGGCCTCACCCGATGGCGTACACCTGGTACACGAATCTTCTGGGCGGTCCCTGGGGAGGCGGGGTCTATTATCTGCCGCCGATTGAGACGTGGGTGCGGGCGGACTGGGGGACGTTTACGGGCCCGGCCGGCGTTTGGCAATGTCCCTCGGTGCCTCAGGCCCACATGGCCCCTGACCCCGGCACCTGGGCGCCAGGCACCACGGGTCAGGGCGCCGGATACGGGGCCAACTTCTGGCACGTGATCCGCTTCGCCCTGGCCCCGGATGGCAGTCCGCTTCGTCCGGCGACTCCGCCGGTTTCGGGTTTCTCGCGTCCGAGCGAGATTTTTGTGGTCGCCGACAGCCTGATGTACTGGATTCCCACCGGCGGCTGGAAGACCGTTTTGAGCATCGACTGCCCGGTGCACTACCCGTGGGACCTGCTCGGCGGCGATCCGTGGGGCACGTCGAAGCAGATTCCCGGGCGACACGCCGGGTTAGGCAACCTGGCGTTTATCGACGGCCACGTCGAAGGGCGGCGGCACGAGTCGCTGCGGGCGAATGCCGGCAACGTCTTCGCCTGCGACGAGGACGGCGACGGTACGCCGGACTGGTAAGGTCAGAGGATGAGTATCGCATCACATCGCGGGCGAGTTGCGAGTAGGAGAGACGGGGTAGGAATTTCTGATTTTTGATTTCTGATTTGGAAGAGCACATGAACATGGGCGAGCTTGCAGGTCATTTCACACATTCGAAATTTGAGGTCCGAAATTCGAAGTCGTTTACGCTGATAGAACTTCTCGTGGTGGTGGCTATTATTGCAGTGCTGGTGGCGATCTTATTGCCGGCGCTGGCTTCGGCGCGGGAGTCGGCGCAGGCGGTGGAGTGTCAGAGCAACCTGCACCAGTTGGGTACGGGGTTTGAGCTGTACTCGGTGGAGCACGGCGACTTTATCGCCTCGATCAGTTACACGCAGGCAACGGACGGGCAGTGGTATACGAATTTGATCGACAAGTACGTGCCGGTCCAGCAGTGGTACGATTACGTCTGCGGCATTCCGGGCATGGAGTCGGGTGCGTGGAGTTGTCCGACGGCGACGTCCGAGCCGTTTTTGCGCTCGGCTGGCTACGGCGTGAACGCGACGCATTTGATGAACAGCGACCCGCGGAACAAGAACCGCTCGCTGATTTCGCGTCCGGCCCAGTTATGGCTGATCGGCGACACGCGGATGTGGTGGACGGGTCTGGATGACTGGTGCACGGGCTACATCTGGCTCCACTGTTCGGTCTGCACGGACTGGAACTACCTTGGCGCGTGGTGGGAGGGCACGCGTCAGGCCTCGCCGCGGCACCGCGATCAGGTGAATATCTGTTTTGTCGACGGCCACGTCGAGGCGTGGAGTCATCGCGATTGCCAGCAGAACAAGAACGATCTGTTTGGCCACTACGGCTACTGAAGTTTCATTTTCCGAAAGGGCTCCCCTGATGGTTCGAGGATTGATTCTGGCGGTTTGCCTGTCGATGGTTTCGGCGGCCCGTGGGCAGAACCTGGTTGCCAACGGCGGGTTTGAGAACGGGCTTGAGGGATGGCATCAGCATCTTTCGGGCGAGGCGAAAGTCGAGGCGGCGATTGACGCGACGGTGGCGCACAGCGGTCGGGCGTCGTACCGGATCGCGAACGGCTCGCCGTTTTCGCCGCAGGTTTACTTCCGGATATTTCAGCACGTGCCGGTCAAGCCGAACACCGCCTACCGGATCGGCCTGTGGTGCAAGGGCAGCGGGGTTGGGCGGTGCTGGGTGGGGGGCGGACCGCAGTGGCTGAGTCGGACGGGTCTTCCGGCGGGCGACTACGACTGGCGGTTCGTCACGATCGATTACACCACCGGGCCGGAGCAGACGGGTTTCGAGCTGATCGTGCTGACCGAGAGTCAGACTCAGAGCCTGTGGATCGACGATCTGATGATGGTGGAGGCGGCATCGAACGAGGGCGTGTTCACCGATTCGCGGGTCTGGTCCGGCTTGGAACCGGCGCTGCGATTTTACCCGGCTGTCCATCGCGAATCGGGGGTTGAGCCGCCGGTGGTCCGCATGCGAAGCGATCAGGACAAGGACTTCGGCTTTGACGTGCGGATGACATGGGACCAGGAGGGTGTGCACCTGGACCTTGACGTTCTGGACCCGACTCGCAGCCCGATCATCGAAGGCCTCGAGATGTGGTACAGCGACAGCATTCAACTGGGTCTGGACACCGACGCGCTGCACGCGAAGGAGGGTTACGGAGCGACCGGGTACGAGCTGGGTTTCGCGCTGGGCGACGAGGGGAAGGTGCTGCAGTACGCGTGGCACGCGGGCGGTCTGGATCAGTACCAGTGGCGCGGTCTTCCGGTGGAGGGACGGCGGAGCGATCGCGGCTACCGTATGAGCATCGTCCTGCCGTGGACGGTTCTGCGGGTCGATCCGTCCGATCCGCCGGAGGTGCTGGCGGTCAACGTGCTGGTCAATGACGGTCAGGAGACGGAAGGGCGTCGCTGGGTGGAGTGGACGGAGGGCATCGGCTGGGGCGTCAAGACGCCGAATCGGTTTGCTCGCGTGGTGCTGGTCGATCGCGCGGCGCCGCCGTCGGTCGGGCACGTGGTCTTTGACGGCAGCACGGTGGTGGACCGTCACGAGCCGATTCTCGGGCGGTACGTGGAATACGCCTTTGGCCGCGTTCCGCAAGGGCGGGTGAACGTAGCGGGGTTGGACGAGGCGGGGCAGCGCGTGGCCGATTGGGGCGTCGCGTCCGTTCCCGCCGCCAACGCCGGGCAGGTGCGGTCCTTTGGCTTGGCGTTGCCGGCTGAGCCGCTGGTGGACGAAGGCGAGTATCGTCTTGCCGCCACGTTGGGCGTGGGCGACGCGCAGCGGGTGACGGCTGAGACGCTGGTGATTCGGCAGGACCTGTCGGCCCGGCTGCAGGAGTTGGTGGAGGCCAACGCGCAGGCGCTGTCGCGGATTCGGGAGCGGCTGGCGGATCGGCCGGATCTGCAGTCGAACCGCTACGTGGAGTTGGGCGTGACGCTGGCGGAACGATTCCTCAAGCGTGTGGCGGACGGCGGTCCTAACGGCAACCAGACCATCGACTGGTCGATGCTCCAGATGCGCGAGCTGGCCGACGTGCTGGGGGAGACGCAAGCGTTCGTCGATGCCGCCCTGGGCAGCGATGGGCCGCCTGTCGACTCGCCGCGTTTGGCTCCCGGTCCGATCATCATTCGCGACGGCGTCTTTTGCGCGCCGACGCGATTGGGCGACGAAGAGCCGGAAGAGCGGCCGTTTTTCTTTGGCGGCTTCGGTCATTTCGGGAGCGTGGGCGTCGAGGTCTGCACCATCGGCAAGCTCGGGTTCAGCGTGATTCAGCAGGAGTGCGGCCCGTCCAGCTTATGGGGCGAGGGCAATCTCGACCATATCGCCCAGAGCCGCGTTGATGCGGCGAAGCGGGCGTCGTCGTGCGGTATGAAGGTTGATTTTCTGCTTTCGCCGCACTACTTCCCCGAGTGGGCAACGAGCGAGGCGCCGGACGTGATCCTCGACGGCGGCGGCTGGAACAAGTTCAACGTGAACCATCCGGTGGCTCGCCAGGCGATCGCCCGGTGGATCGACGTCATTCTCGGGCGACACCTCAAGGACGAATCGTCGCTGATGAGCGTCTGTCTGATGAACGAGCCGAGCTACGGTCACAGCGGGCGCGATGAAATCTCTCGCCCGTTGTGGACTGAATACCTGAAAAACAAGCACCAGACCGTCGAAGCTCTTAACCAGGTGTACGAGACGTCCTACGCCTCGTTCGACGAGGTGCCACCGCCGTCGGGCGAGGCCTACAAGGATCCGGCGACCTGCCGGGCGTTCCACGACTGGGCCATGTTCAACAACGAGAACTTCGCCCAGTGGCACCGCTTCATGCACGAGCAGGTCAAGCAGGCCGTGCCCGGCGTCTACACGCACAGCAAGATTCTCGACGCCGTTTTTCGTTACGGCGTTTTTGGCGCCGGCACGGATCCGGAGTTGATCTGCGAGGTCACCGATCTGGCGGGCAACGACTGCTGGGCGCTTTACGGGGCGGGTCCGTACGCCTGGAACTGGCGGCAGATGGAGCTGTGGTACGACCTGCTCCACTCGTTCCGCAATCAGCCGGTGATCAACACGGAGAACCACCTGATTCCCGACGGCAGCACCACCGGCGACCGGTTTCCGCCGCGGCACACGTACGCGGCGCTCTGGCAGGGGGGGCTTCACCATCAGGGATCGCACGCGATCTGGACGTGGGAGGAGCCGGTCTCGCCCGGCCTGGTGGGCCACATGAGCCTGCGTCCGGCCAGCCTTTTCGCCGCGGGACGTGCGATGCTCGATCTGAACCGCTTGGCGGAGCCGGTCGCCGCGATCAACCGCGCGCCGGCCCGGGTCGGGCTGCTCTATTCGATGTCGTCGATCATCTGGCAGAAGGACATCGAGGAGACGATCGGCAAGGTCTATGCCGGTTTGACGTTTTCCGGTCTGCCAATCACGTTTGTCAGCGAGCGGCAACTGGCGGCTGGGACGGTCAAGGATGTGCCGTTGATTGTGTTGCCGCGCACCACGCACGTGTGGGATTCGACGGTCGAGGCGTTGGCCCGGTTTGTCGAGAAGGGCGGGACGATCATCGCGGCTGGAGACGATTGTTTGCGGTTTGACGAGTACAACCGCCGGCGCGAGTTGCCAGCGGGGCTGCAGGCGATGGAGCGGATCGCGGTGGGCGAGGACGACCGGAGCGTCGCCGAGCCGCTGCGGGCCCAGTTGGTCCAGAAGGGTCTTTTGCCGGCGGAGTTGGTTGACGTTCAGACGGGCAAGGCCGTTTGGGGTGTTGAGTACCGGTGCGTCGCGGAGGGAAAGGGGCTTCTGATCCCGATGATTAACATGCTCAAGGGGTCGCAGACGGTGCGGTTGAACGTGGTCGGTGAGGGGGTTGACTTGATCGCGCGACAGCCCGTTTCCCTCGGTCGCATCGAGCTTCAGCCGATGGTTCCGGTTTTGTTGAGGATCGAGCCGCCAGACGTCCCATAGCGTGGTCAGGGGACGGGGTTTTCGCCTGCGCGGGAATGACAGAGGAGGGTGCGTGCCGCGTCGGCCAAGTGGGCGCGCTTCTGCAAATGTGAAATTCGCAATTCGACATCGCCGGTTTCGCCGCTACAATGGACGCCATTTACGTCAATGCGTATTGTGGAGGCAGAACGATGGCGAAGAGACAGGCGGAGGCATTGTACAAGGACGCGGCCCAGCCGGTGGAGCTGCGGGTGCGGGACCTTCTCTCGCGAATGACGCTGGAGGAAAAGCTCCGCCAGATGGTCCAGATCGACAGTGCGAGTTTCGTCAAGGAGGGGCGTTTCGACGAAGGTGCGGCGAAGAAGGCGTTCGGCAAGCTGGGCGTGGGCACGCTTCAGGACCCGCGGCAGTCGCCGGCGAGAAATGTCGAGATCGTCAACGGCATCCAGAAGTACCTGACGGGTTCCACCCGGTTGGGCATTCCGGCGATGATTATTTCCGAGTGCCTGCACGGGCACATGTCGCAAGGGGCGACGATTTTTCCGCAGGCGATCGGGCTGGGCAGCATGTGGGACGTCGCGCTGCACCGGCGGATCGCTGAGGCCATCGCGAAGGAGGCCCGCGCGGTCGGCGTGGCCCAGGCCCTTTCGCCGGACCTGGACCTGGCCCGCGATCCGCGGTGGGGACGGGTCGAGGAGACGTACGGCGAGGATCCGTATCTGGTCGAGCGGCTTGGCGTCGCGTACATTCGCGGCATTCAGGGCGAGCGGCCGACGGTTGATCGCGAGCATCTGGTGGTCACGCTGAAGCACTTCGCCGCCCACGGCTCGCCGGAGGGCGGCGTGAATCTGGCGCCGGTGGCGGTGGGCCCGCGCGAGCTGCATTCGCTGTACCTTCAGCCGTTCCGTGCGGCGGTGGTTGAGGCTGGGGCGCTGTCGGTGATGCCGGCCTACAGCGAGTTCGACGGCGTTCCGTGTTCGTCGTCGAAGACGCTGTTGACCGAGATTCTCCGTAAGCAGTGGGGTTTTGTCGGCTACGTGTACTCCGATTACGGGGCGATCGGCATGCTGCACCATTTCCACCGCACCGCGTGCGACATGGCGGAGGCGGGTCGGCAGTCGCTTGAAGCGGGGATGGATTTGGAGGCGCCCAGCGCATACGGTTTCGGCGACCGGCTGCGGGAGATGGTGGAGAAGGGTGTGGTGCCGATGGAGTTGATCGACCGTGCGGCGGGCAACGTGCTGCGGGTCAAGTTCCTGGCTGGGCTGTTCGAGAATCCGTTTGCGGAGAAGTCGTCGGTCAAGATCGTCAACTGCGATGAGCATCGCGGGCTGGCCCGGCGGGCCGCGCAGGAGTCGATCGTGTTGCTCAAGAACGAGAAGGACCTTTTGCCGCTGGACCGCAATGTCGGGACGATCGCGGTGATCGGGCCGAACGCGGACGTGGCGCAGCTCGGCGACTACTGCATCGCCAAGGACGGCTTGGTTACGCCGCTGGCCGGCATTCGTGAGGCGGTCGGCAGGAAGACCAAGGTGCTTTACGCCCGCGGCTGCGGCATATGGGAGCCGTCGACGGAAGGTTTCGCCGAAGCGGTCAAAATCGCCTCGGAAGCCGACGTGGCGGTCGTGGTCATCGGCGGGGCGAGCATGATCACCAGCGGCGTCGGCTGGGGCTCGGAGGAAAAGCAGCCTGTCGCCACGTGCGGCGAAGGGTTCGACCGCACTGAACTCGGCGCGCCCGGTGTCCAGCAGGAGCTGGTCGAAGCGGTGGTGGCCACGGGCACGCCGACCGTGGTGGTGATGGTCCACGGCCGGCCGTACAGCGTGGAGTGGATCGCCGAGCACGTGCCGGCCATCCTCGACGCGTGGTATCCCGGCGAGCAGGGCGGCCACGCGTTGGCGGACGTGCTGTTCGGCAAGGTCAGCCCGTCCGGCAAGCTGCCGATTTCGGTGCCGCGCTCGGTGGGGCACGTGCCGGTGTTTTACAACCACAAGCCGTCGGCCCGCGGCTATTACCATCGGCCGGGTTCACCGGAGACGCCCGGTCGCGACTACGTGTTCAGCCCGCCCTCGCCGCTGTGGGAGTTCGGGTTTGGCCTGAGCTACACGACGTTTAGGTATTCGAACCTGAAGGTTCGGCCGCTGACGATCGCGCCGGGCGGACGGGCGACGGTGAGTGTTGATGTTCGCAACGCCGGCAAGCGCGAAGGGCGCGAGGTCGTGCAGCTTTACGTCAACGACCTGGTCAGTTCGGTGACCACGCCGGTCAAGGTGCTGCGCGGTTTTACCAAGATCACGCTTAGGCCCGGCGAAACGCAGACGGTGGAGTTTGACCTGGGACCGGAAGACCTGCAACTGCTCAACGAGCATTTCGAGTGGGTCGTGGAGCCCGGCGACTTTGAGATCATGGTCGGGCCGCTGAAGAAGAAGCTTCGCGTCAAGGCGTGAGGTTTGTCCAATGGCCATGCCGGCCGGCGGATCCGTCTCAGCGGCCGAGCATGTCCCTGTAGTCGCCGCAGTAGCGTTTTCGGCGGCAGGCTTTGCAGTGCTGGCCTCGCCAGACGGCGTCGAACTGCTCCATGATGGCCGAGACGAGTTTCGGTTCGTCGGTGAGGATCGCCGATTCGAAGTTGCGGGTCGTGTCGCCCTTGGCGCCCATGCCGGCCCCGGTGAGGTTGGCGCTGGCGATGCAGGCGGTGGTTCCGTCAATCACGACGGCTTTGAAGTGCACGCGCGGGCAGAGGATTCGCTCGAGGCCGGCGAGCAGGGCCGGATAGCGGTCGAAATCCTGGCGGAATCGCGGACCGGGCTCCTTGGCGTGCAGCAGCCGCAGTTCGACCTTTTTGCCCGCCAGGTCGGAAAGCACCTCGAGGAACGGGACCATGGTGCGGCCCTTGCGGACGTGGAGGTCCTTGATGTCAGCGGTGGCGATCCAGAGGAACTTTTTCGCCCGCGGGACGCGGTCGAGCACGACCTTTTCGTAGATCTGGCGGTCGGTCAGGAATTCGATCATGGCCTCAGCCGGCCTGCGACATGAACAAGCGGTGCTGCCGCTTGCGATCCTCCGCGCTTAGGAGGGCCTTTCTCGCCCGGATGCTCTTGGGCGTGACTTCGAGCAGCTCGTCGGCGGCGATCCACTCGAGGCCCGTATCGAGCGTCAGCCGCCGCGGCACCTTGAGCACCACGTCGATCTCCTTGGTGGATGAGCGGTAGTTGCCCAACTGCTTGCGCTTCGTCGGGTTGCACGGCATGTCGTCGTTGCGGGCGTTTTCGCCGACGATCATGCCCGCGTAGACCTCCTCGAGCGGCGAGATGAACAGCGTGCCGCGCTGCTGGAGGTTTTCCAGCGTGTAGCCGGTGGCTGGGCCGCTCTCGGTGCTGACCAGCGATCCGCGGGTCCGCGCGACGACGTCGCCGCACCACGGGCCGTAGCCGGTGAACCGCGATGAGGCGATCCCCAGGCCGCGGGTGTCGGTGAGGAACTCGCTGCGGTAGCCGATCAGGCCGCGCGTGGGAATCCGGTACTCCATGCGGATCAGGCCGGTGCCGGCGTTCTGGACGTCGATCAGTTCGCCCTTTCGCCGCGCGAGTTTTTCGATGACCACGCCCTGGTAGTCTTCGGGCACGTCGATGATCAACTGTTCCATCGGTTCGAGGAGGTTGCCCTGCTCGTCCCGCTGGGTGATGACTTCGGGCCGCGAGACGCACAGTTCCATGCCCTCGCGCCGCATTTCTTCGATGAGGATGGCCAGGTGCAGTTCGCCGCGTCCGGAGACCTTGAGGCCGTCGGCGCGGCCGACGTCCTCGACGCGCAGGGCGACGTTGACCCGCTGCTCGCGTTCGAGGCGGTCGCGGATCTGGCGGAGGGTGACGGCGCGGCCTTCCTTGCCGGCGAGCGGTCCGCTGTTGACCAGGAAGAACATCGAGACGGTCGGCTGCTCGATCTCCAGCGGCGGCAGGGCCGGGTCGGCCAGGTCGGGCGACGAGAGCGTGTCGCCGATGCCCAATCGCTCGGGTCCGGCCAGCCATACGATGTCGCCGGCAGCGATTTCCTCAGCCGCTTGGCGCTCGAGGCCGCGGGTGACCCACAGGTGGGTGGTCGCGGCCTGCTCGACGCCGGTGACCTCCCAGCGTCCGGTCCGCTTGTCGTTGTTGTGCCAGCGCGTGGTGGTTCGGGCGAGCGTCTCGCCGTTCCGCAGTCGGCCCTGGAGCACGCGTCCGCAGCCGATCTGGCCGATGTAGTCGCTCCACGCCAGCGAGCAGACCTGCATCCGAAACGGGGCGTCGACGTTGACTTCCGGCGGCGGCACCCGCTCGACGATCGTTTCGAACAGGGCGTCCATGTTCTTTGGACGGTGGCCCTCCAGGTCGCGCACGAGCCAGCCTTCCAGGCCGGAGCCGTAGAGCACCGGGAAATCGAGCTGGTCGTCGTTGGCTCCGAGTTCCACGAACAGGTCGAACGTCTTGTCCAGGGCCCGCGACGGGTCGGCGTTGGGACGGTCGACCTTGTTGACGATCACGATCGGCCGCAGGCCGCGCTTCAGCGACCGCATCAGCACGTAGCGCGTTTGCGGCATGGGCCCTTCGTTGGCGTCCACCAGCAGCAGGACCGAGTCGACCATTGAGAGCACGCGCTCGACCTCGCCGGAGAAATCGGCGTGGCCGGGCGTGTCGATGATGTTGATCAGGTGGCCGCTGTACTCCACCGTGCAGTGCTTGGCCCGGATGGTGATGCCGCGCTCGCGTTCGAGCTCGTTGCTGTCCATCACCCGCTCTTCGACCCGGGCATTTTCGCGGAACACGTGCGCGGCGCGGAAGATCGAGTCGATCAGCGTCGTCTTGCCGTGATCGATATGAGCGATAATGGCCAGGTTGCGGATGTTTACTGACGGTCTCATAACACCTCGGGACACAGTCCCACTGCAATAGCTCAGATTGATGTAAACCAATTATTATAGCAAACCCTGTTGGAAAATTCACCCCCAAAATCACCCAAACACCGCCCAAAATGCGACTTAACGCCACGGTAACGACAACCCCGTCGGAGGGGTCCGCAGCCGACACGGACGATCCGGCTCCTTGGTCGGGCAGCCTCCCGACGCCACACCCGCCCGCGCCCGGTGGGTAAAATTAAACTTTCAAGACCTGACCCCATGGGGTCAGGTCTTGAAAGTTTAATTTTCGAGGGTGGACCTGCGGCGTGGATCGCGGTGGATATGAGGGTCCGCACCTTGGAGAGCTGCGGGGTTTTCAGCAACCTTGACGGCGTCAATCGGCTCTTTATCGTGGAGAAGGGCCTTTTCTCGCGTGGTCTGAACGAGGGTCATAAGGTGGATGAGATTCGGCGGTTGATTGTGCTGGCGACGAAGGCGGATGGCGGCGTCGAAGTGCGGACGGCGGCGTTCGCTGAGTTGGTGAGGCGGTTTCAGGACATGGCCTATGGGTACGCCTACTCGATCCTGAGCGACTTTCACCTGGCTGAGGACGCGGCGCAGGAGGCGTTTGTCATGGCCTTTGGGCAACTGGATAGTCTGCGTGATCCGGAGGCGTTCGCGGGCTGGCTGAGGCGGATCGTCCGGACGGCGTGCAGCCGGATGACGCGGCGCAAGTCGCTGCCGACGACTGATCTGAACGCCGCTGAGGGACTTCGCTCGTCGGCCGCCGGACCCCAGGAGGCCGCAGCCGTGAACGAGTTGCATGACGAGGTCCTCCGGGCGGTCGGGCAGCTCCCGCCGCCGGAGCGCGAGGTGACCACGCTTTTCTACATCAACGGTTACAGCCACAAGGACATCGCCGACTTCCTCGAAGTGCCGGTCACGACGGTCAAAAGCCGCCTGCACGATTCGAGGAGGCGGCTGAAGGAAAGGATGATGAATATGGTGCACGATGCTCTGAAAGCCTATGCCCTTCCCGAAGACTTTCACGTTGTCCTGGACGCACTCGGCAACATTCAAAGCGCTTCGCCCGCTTTGGCCTGGTTGCAGGGCCGATGGGTGTTGGTGTGGCAGGATGGTCAGCCGGGAAAGCCTTATAACGGTCCGTTCTGGTTTCTGTTGTCGGAAAGCACGGACGCCAAGAACTGGTCGGAGCCGCGGCGCCTTGCCATCGACCCGCAGTGGCCGCACGCGCCGCAGCTGTGCGTGCTGAAGGACACGTTGATCCTCCACACGCACCACCATCATCGCGGCGTGAAGGTTTTCCGCTCGAGCGATCTGGCCGACTGGACGTCCTGTCCCGCCATCCAACTCGGCGACATCGGCCGCTCCGGCGTCTTTAGTTCCGCAGAGACGCTGTTTGTCGCCTACCCGATCTGGCATGCCGATCATGGGTTGGGCGACAGCGTTGAGCTGATCAGAAGCACCGACGGTCGATCCTGGACTTGGCTGAACAGCCCGTATCCCAGCCGCGGGACCGGCATCAGCGATGCCGCCGGGCTTGCCGTCGGGGACAGCCTCTATGTCGCCTGGAGAGAGCACGGCTACCAGGGAGACGGGAATACGCTTGACGTACGCATCTGCCGGAGCGACGACGGCGGTTCACGCTGGAGTGAACCGGTGACGGTTGCCGGACTGTCGACGAGCCAGGGCAGCCTGAGTCTGGTGCTCGCGTCGGGACCAAATGACCGGCTGGTGATCGCTCAGGATATGCGGAACAAGGATGGCTTCACGGGCGAAATCCTGTTGGTCACGAGCTACGACCAGGGACGTACGTGGCCGCAGGTCGCCCGGTACTCCGCTGGGTCATTGATCGATCCCGCCATCGCATTCGCTCCTGACGGAACGCTGCTGCTGGCTGGAAGCACCCGCGACAAACGCGGCATCCGCCCCTGGATCGTTCACAGCCATGTCGCGATCGAATGAACCCGTGGGCTTGCCATGCGGTGAACCATGGCCTGGCGGTCGTCACGGCCACCCAGGATCGGCAAGAGCCGCCGGTGGCAAAATTAAACTTTCAAGACCTGACCCCATGGGATCAGGTCTTGAAAGTTTAATTTTCGCCAGTGGGATTGTGTTCCGTTTGCCGCCCGTGGATAATCGCGGAAGCCTATCATCTGACGTAAATCACGAGGAGCGGCAATGAAACTGGCAATCGTCGGCTACGGCACGTGGGCGACCACCATGGCGGCGGCTTTGGGCCGGAAATACGAACGGGTGCGCGACGTGCGCATCGCCTGGTGGATTTCTCCGGAGAGCCGGTTCGAAGGACAGCGTCTGCTCGACGTGGTCGTCCGCACGGGCGAGAACCGCAAACGTCTGCCCGGCGTGCCGATTCCGAGCAACGTGCACGCATCCGGCGACCTGGCCGAGGTCGCTGCGGACGCGAACGTTCTGATCTGGATCACTCCGGCGGCCTACACCAAAGCTCTCTTACTCAAGCTGGCGCCGATCGCCGACCGAGCATTGGTGCTGCACGGCATCAAGGGCTTCGACCCAGACGCAAGCGACCTGAAGACCATGTCGATGATGTTCGGCGCCGACGGCGGCGTCGACGAAAGCCGCATCGGTGTGCTGTCCGGGCCGAACATCGCCCCGGAAATCGCTGGCAATTTCACCCCGGAGCCCCAGCGGCGCTGGGCGCCGGTGGCCGCCGTCGTGGCCTCCGCGACGGAAACAGCGGCCCGGCAGCTTGCCGAACTCGTTGAGATCGACGGCGTGATCCGCGCGTACACCACGCGGGACGTGCGCGGAGTCGAACTCTGCGGCATCCTCAAGCACATCTACGCCATCGCAGCCGGCGTCTGCGACGGAATGGGAATGCCGCATTCGACCAAAGCCTCGCTCAAGAGCCGGTCGATCGCCGAAATGAAGCGAATCCTCTGCTGGTTCAGATCGGAAATGCCGGAATTCGGCTCCGTCTGCGACGAAACGCTCGACTCGCCAGCCGGCCTCGGCGACCTCGACGTCTCGTGCATGACCGGCCGCAACCACACGCTCGGCCGGTCGCTGGCTCAAGGCATGTCAACAGCCGAAGTCAACGAGAAGGTGCTGCGAGGCATGGTCGCCGAGGGCATACACGTCGTCCGCCGGCTGTGCGACTGCCTCCGCGATTCGGGCCTGCGGACGCCGATCCTGAGCGAAGTCCACCAAATGGTGTGGGAAGGCAAACCAGCAGACCAAGCGATCGGCAGTGTCCTCCATAGCCGCCGCCCAGCCGGACCATGCAGCTTCAGCCTCGAATAAGCGTCGGGCGGGACTCACATTGCATGCAGCTTCGCGAACGAAAATTAAACTTTCAAGACCTGACCCCATGGGGTCAGGTCTTGAAAGTTTAATTTTCGTTGTTTTCAGCGGGATTGGTCGGCTTGTGTTTTTCAGGAGGAGGCGTGATGTTGGAGGGTCATGGTTGGTGTGGGCAATCGGGTTCTTCGGCGAGGTGGTCGCCGGTCGTGGCGTAGGCTCGGGCTCGGCAGCCGGCGCAGAGCTTTCGGTATTGGCAGGCGCCGCATTTGCCGGTTAGTTTTTGCGGGTCGCGGAGGTCGGCGAATACCGGTGAGGTCTGCCAGATGGTTTGAAGCGGTTGTCGGCGGACGTTGCCGACTTGCAGCGGGAGGTAGCCGCACGGCTGAACGTCGCCGGTGCGTGAGATGAAGCAGACGGCTGAGCCGGCGAGGCAGCCTCGGGTCACCGCGGCCATGCCGTGTCGCGGCTTGGCGACGGTCACGCCTCGCCTCGCCGATTCGGTTTGCATGATCCGGAAGTACTGCGGCGCGCAGGTGGCTTTGATCTGCAGATGTTGGCCCAACTCGACCGATTTTTCGAACAGCCAGGTCAGAGCCCGTTCGGTCTCTTGCGGGCTGAGCCGCTGATCGTCGGCGATCTCGGCTCCGCAGCCGACCGGCACGAGCATGAAGACGTGAAAGGCCTCGGCGCCCTTTTCCATCGCCAGTGTCAACAGGCGCTCCAACTCGTGGACGTTGTGTTTGGTGACCGTCACATTGACCTGCATCGACATGCCCGCTTGCTTGAGGGCTTCGAAGCCGGTCAGCGCGGCGGTGAAGCTGCCGGTCTGTCCGCGGAAGGCATCGTGCGTTTCGGCGGTCGCTCCGTCGAGGCTGATGCTCGTGCGGGCGATTCCCGCGTTGACGATCCGCTGGGCCATTGTGTCGTCGATCAGCGTGCCGTTGGTGGCCAGGGCGACCCGCGAGAATGTTCCGCGGCACGCCTCGGCGATTTCGAAGAAGTCGCTTCGCACCAGCGGTTCGCCGCCGGTCAGCACGACGATCGGATCGGCGAAGTCGCGAATGCTTCTGGCGGCTGAGATGATTTCCCCGGTCGCCAGTTCATCCGGCGACGCGTCCGGTCCGGCTTCGGCTCGGCAGTGTCGGCAGTGCAGGTTGCACCGCGCGGTCAGTTCCCAGAACACCAGCCGAAGCGGCCACTGCGGCGTCGGCTGTCTGTCGTTTCCGTGATGATCCATCGGTCACTCGGCGATCTCGTCGTCCGTCAGGTAGCAGGCTGGGTCGCATTCCCAGATGTCCCCGGTCACCGCTTCGGCCCGCGCCCGGAAGTTGCCGTTGCACACGTCCAGCCACCGGCACGCGCGGCACCGGCCCTTGAGGTGCTTCTTGCGATTGCGGAGCCTCGTCAGCAGCGGGTCCGCCCCGTTTTTCCAGATGCGGCTGAACGGCCGGTCGCGGACGTTGCCGAAGCTGTACTGCCGCCAGAACTGGTCCGGGTGGACATCGCCGTCCCAGCTCACGCACGCCAGGCCCATGCCGGAGCTGTTGCCGCCGTTCATATCGAGCAGTTTGAGCACGTCCTGGGCCCGATATGGATTTTCCCGCAGCAGCCGCAGGTAGATGTACGGCCCGTCGCAGTGGTTGTCCACCGTCAGCACCTCGACCTGCCGCCCGGCGTCGTGCAGCGTGGCGGTCCGGTCGATGATCAGGTCCACCGCCGCCCGCGTTTCCGCGTGCGAGAGGTCCTCATCGCGCAGGCGGCTGCCTCGGCCGGAGTAGACCAGGTGATAGAAGCAGACTCTCGGAATGTCCTCCTGCTCGATCAGGTCGAAGACGCCCGGAACGTCGTGGACGTTGCAGCGGTTGAGCGTGAACCGCAGGCCTACCTTGATGCCCGCGTCCTGGCAGTGGCGAATCCCGGCCAGGGCCCGGCCGAACGCCCCGCGCACCCCGCGGAAATGATCGTTCGTCTCCTCCAGGCCGTCGAGGCTGACGCCGACGTACGAGAGGCCCATCTCCCGCAGGCGACCAGCGACCTCGGCGTTGATCAGCGTGCCGTTGGTCGAGAGCACCGCCCGCAGGCCCGACTGTCGGGCGTGGGCGATCAGCTTGAAGATGTCCGGCCGCATTAGCGGTTCGCCCCCCGAGAACAGCACCACCGGCGCGCCGAACTCGGCCAGGTCGTCGATCAGCGTGAGGCCCTGGTCGGTGGTCAACTCGCCGCTGTAGTTCTGATCGCGCGACTGCGAATAGCAGTGGAGGCACCGCAGGTTGCATCGCCGGCCCACGTTCCACACCACCACCGGTTTCTTGTCTTCGGAAAACTGGAGCAGGTGCGAGGGCAGTTCCTTCGACCGTCGGCCGTACCGCAACGGGTCCGACGCCTCCACGGTTCCGCAATAGAGTTTGGAAATCCCGATCACGACTGGGGTCCCGATTGTCGAGCCGCGATGATCCGCAGGCGCTTCAGATAATTATAGTCGCTTGGGTCTCAGCCGCTACAACCGCTTCAACTACCGTTGAGGAATTCAGCCGCTCCCGCCTCGAGGAGTCGCGCGGCCGCCTCGCCGCCGATTTCGGTTGGTCGGTCGAGTGAACCCTCGACCTGGGTTTCGCAGCACCGTCGGCCGTCGAGTGACAAGACCCTCGCCCGCAGCCGCAGTTGCCCGTCGCCCACCTCGGCCAGCGCTCCGAGGGGGGCGTGACAGCCGGCTTCGAGCCTGCGCAGCACCTCGCGCTCAGCCGTGACGCAGGCAAAGCTCCGCGGGCAGTGGATCGTGTGGACCAGTTCCGCTGCGTTTGGGTCATCGGCCCGAATCTCCACCGCCAGGGCGCCCTGGCCCGGAGCGGGCAACATCTGATCGGGGGCAAAGGTGTGGCTGATCCGGTCGGCCAGGCCGATCCGGCGGAGCCCAGCCACCGCCAGCACCGCCGCGTCCACCGCTGCGTCGCTGACCTTTTTCAGCCGCGTGTCCAGGTTGCCCCGCAGATCGACGATCCGGACGTGGGGAAAGAGCCGCCGAAGCTGGGCGGCTCGCCGCAGACTGCACGTGCCGATTGTAAGTTCTTTTTTGGACTGTAGTTGTGAAATGTCCGGACCGATCAGGGCGTCCCGCGGGTCTTCCCGGGTCGGCACCGCCCCCAGCACCAGGCCTCGCGGGAACTGCGTGGGCAGATCCTTGAGGCTGTGGACCGCCAGGTCGATCCGCCGGTCGGCCAGGGCATCTTCCAACTCTTTGGTAAATAAGCC
>JAAYCJ010000099.1 GCA_012729815.1 Phycisphaerae bacterium
CACCGCTGTGCCTGCACGCTGACCGGATCGGCGGAGAAATCCTTCTCCCTCCTGGCCACGATCACCTCGCCGATGGATCGCGACCCGATCGCCGAGGCGAAATGCCACCTGAACGCCGCCGGGGCCGCGGGCGTCGAGAAGCTCTTTGCTCCTCACGCCGAGGCGTGGAAGGCCTTCTGGCTGCGCTCGTTGATGGATACCGGCCGACCGTACCTTGATCAACTCTGGCACCTGATCATGTACTACCTGAACTCCTGTCAGGGCGGCCGCTATCCCGGCCGGTTCATCGACGGTCTGTGGACTACCAGAGGCGATTTCCAGGCGTGGGGGTTCTTTTTCCATTGGAACCAGCAGCAACTCTATTGGCCGCTGAACGCTGCGGGGCACCACGAGCTGGTTCGTGCCTATCTCGACTGGCGATTCACTGGCCTGCCTCACGCCCAGCACGACGCAGCCGAGATATTTCATGCCCCGCCCGGAGCCGCCGTCGTCTCCGACGTGGTCGACCGCTGCGGGATCAACTCCAAACTCGAACTGGGGAACCACACGCCCGGCGCTCAGATCGCCCTGGAGTTCTGGCGGCAGTACCGATACACCGGCGACGTCGAATTCCTCCGCCGTTTCGCCATTCCCTACATGGTCGGCGCGTGCATCTTTTTCGAGAAGCTCTTTGAGAAGGACGAAAACGGCGTCTACCACGCCGCCAAGGGCACCGGCTACGAGGGCGGCACCGAGCTGCGCGACTGCGTGACCGAACTGGCCTGCGCCAAGGCCCTCTATCGGGCCACTCTTGAAGCCCTTGATATTGCCGGGGTCAGCCACGAGCGCAGCACAATCTGGCGGGACATCCTCGACCACATGGCGCCGTTCATGGTCGTCGAGGCCGACCCGCGCGCCATCGATCCGAAGACGCGCGAAATCAAGCGAGGACGATTCAAGGGCCGGACCGCCCGCAACAACCTGATGTTCGCCGCGGGGTATGGCCTGAAGCGCCAGGAGATCCTCACCTCACTGGTTCCTTACGATGAGCCCGAGGAATACCAGGTCGGCGAAGCCTACGCGGTGCCGCACATTCACCATCGGCCGGCGTACCGGATCAACTCGTTCCTGAACAAACTCGCAGCGGGCCTCAACCCGTACGTTCCCGACGCTCCGGAGATGAGCGGCCACGAGACCATCTTCCCGTACGTCGAGTATGCCGCGGTGTTCCCCTGCAACGTGCTGGGCCTGGCTGACCGCGACAGCCAGCTCTTCGAAGCCGCCGTCAATACGGTCAAACTCTACGCGACCATGAGCATCACCTGGGACCCCATGCCCATCGTCATGGCACGGCTCGGGCTCGGCGAGGAACTGGCCGACTGGCTGAGCGACTTCGGCGATTATTCCGCCATGTACCACAACGGCATGTTCTCCGACGGTCCCGCTGAGAACACCGGGCCGGACTCGCCGCTGGTTCTGCGCTCCAACCGCGTCTGGGATCGAGAGACGAAGGACCGGTCATTCCCGCTGCCCAGCAAGCCGTTCCGCCACTTCGCCTTTGAGGTCACAGGTGTCATGACCTGTGCGATGAACGAGTCCCTGATGCAGAGCCACGACGAGATTATTCGCGTAGCGCCCGCCGTCACCGCCGACCATACCGCCCGCTTCACGCTCCATGCGGTCGGCGGGTTCGTCGTCTCCGGCGAGATTGAAGGCGGCCAACCGAAGTGGATCGCGATCGAGAGTCTTCGCGGCGGCGACGGCCGGATCGAAAATCCCTGGCCCGCCGCGTTCCTCTACCGCGACGGCCGGTTTGACCGCTCGTGCGAAGACCGCGTCATCGAATTCGCGTCCGAACCCGGCGAACGGATCATGCTGACGCCGGACAGGAAGGTGATGGACCAATGGCGTGTCGAATGTCTATCTCCCCCAGAGGCCTCCGAACCGACGCACAGCAAGCGCGGAGTCCGCATTATCGGCCAGCCCCGAATGTTCTGAAAAAGCACGAGACGTGTGATCCCCATCCAGAGATCAGCGGCTATGAAACAGTGGGTCCTGCGGACGGCGACCGGATGATCGCCTACTGCTCCGCCTTCGGTTCCGGTGGCGGGTTTTCTCCTTCGGCCCGGCGATAGCCGAGCTTCTTGACCACCTCGAGCACCTCCGTCCAGGTCGGGAACGGCCTATTGTTGACCCGCTTGTACTCCTCGATGGCTTGGAGGAAATGCCACTGCTCGTCGGTCATCTCGCCTTCTTCAGCGGCCCGGCGGTCTTCGGAACGGCGGATGCCCGGCCCGCGCCGTTCGTACATGTCGGGCACGTCGGCCCGCCGGTCGCCGCCGCTGCGCCGATCGCCGCCTCCGCGACGGTCAGCCGCGGCGCGACGGTCGAGTCCGGTGCGGCGATCGACCACGGACTGACGCCGGTCTCCTTGCCGCCGCTCGGCCCCTTCGGGCACGTTCGCGCTTTGAGGCGACTGGGGCTCCTGCGGCTGCCCCGACTCCTGAGGATTCTTCTCGGTTTCTGTCATCGTACTGCGTTGCCTGTTACCCAAGTTGCCCGTTCCGTCGCCGATCAAGGGTCAACCCGCTGGCCGACCCTCCTAAAACTCCTCGTCGTCCTCGTAAAAGAGATCCTCGTCCTCGTCTTCCTCTTCGACCTCTTCTTCCTCTTCCTCCTCTTCGAGGAAGTCCTCATCGTCCTCTTCGTCGTCGAGGTCTTCGTCGAACTCGTCGTCGTCCTCAAGTTCCTCGAATTCCTCGATCTCTTCCTCTTCCTCCTCTTCTTCCTCGAACTCCTCTCCGTCGTCCAACGCGTTCAACTCGATCATTCCGACGATCTGGGACGCCTGCTCAAGGCGGCACTCCGGCACCAAAACCGGCACGCCGTCCAAACCCTTCAGATCGCCGGCCAGCCGCTCCGACTCGAGCATCGCCGGAATCTCATGGGCCTCCAGGTCCGACTTGAGGTGTTCCGAATCCTCGTAACGCGCCGGAATGGCCACGGGAACGAAGTCGCTTTCCTCGAGATCGCCGGTCCGCAGCTCCGGGACGCAGACGACCGCCGACTTGACGATTTTTTCCGCTCGCATGACTTTTCTCCTACTCACCAGCACAGCCTCGGCGGGAATTTCCCTAGTGCTCCTGCCGGAATATTATACGCGATCGAAGACAAAAACGTGAACCCGTCCCTGGGACTCCCCAATACGCGGTGGCTCAACCGATCTTCCAGTCCTGCCAACCCCGTCCACACCGGGTTCGACCAGCAGCTACTCGATAGCTGTGCGAAACTCTAATACCCTGCCCAACTCAGGTCAAGCGCAAATTCCCCCTTCCCAGTACTGATTTTGAGGTAAATCTTGCGTCGGACAAACCCGCCGATTATACTCCCGAACGCCCAGCCGACCGCCGCCGCAAACCAGGGAGGTCCATCACCTTTTGACACGCGTTGCGAGGGAGAATTCGGCAGCCGCCGTCCAGTCGCTGCGGGTGAGATTGGATCGGATGACCGAGGCGGTGGAACGCCGCCGCTGGCCGCGCCGGCTGCTGCATCTCGAGACCGTCCTTGCCTGCCTCACCGGCGGCACGATTATCCGGACCTCCACCGCCAATATCAGCGACGGCGGTTTCCACCTGCTGCTCGAACAGAGACCAAGCTTGGCCTGCGGCGATGCCGTGACCTTCCAGTTCTTCCAGACAGAAAACGGATCATCGCCGACCCGAGCCGTTCTGGCTGGCAGGGCCCACCTGGTTCACCAGGAGTTGCTGCTGGGCACCGGGCGTTGGCGGTTCGGGTTGGGCTTCGAATTCGACCGCCCGCAGACGCTGAGCTTTGCCGCCCAGCTTCCACATCCCTTCCCGCACCATTTGCGGCTGGCGTAGACCGGTCGTCTCCGCAGACCTTTGGGCGCTTCCGGGATCTGAGATTATCGGACACGATGACGCTGCGCCCCACGGGCCGGTGCGACGGTGGCAAGACCACCCACATCGCCGGACGGAGTGCGACGGGGCGAACCTGCGTCCGGTTCCGTCCTACCAACGGATATTGACTGATACTATAGCAGCAGGACTTTGGCTGGCCGTTTGCTCGCTTCTACTCCTGCAATCGTGATGAAATGCGGGCATCCTCAGACCTGTGTACGGAGTGTGCCAGCCGTGGCCGCACCGCCCGGTAAATCCACCCCCGCCTTCCGTGAGCCGATGAACGTATTGCCGGAGAGCGGATGCCCGTATCCGCCTCCCAGGCCGATCGGCGGCAGACGCCCTGGTCGCCGACGGCACAGCCTTGCTTACGACATCGATGGGTAGGGAGTGTTTCTCACGTGCTCCGCAATATGTCACTGCGAGCCCGAACGGTGCTGTACTTCGTTCTGGCGGTCTCGTTCCTGGCGGTCTTCATCGAGATCACGCTGTGGCAGACCCTCTACGGTTATTTCTCCAAGGCGGAGGCCGCGATCGTTCATGATCATGACGTGGCCCTGGCCGGTCACGTCGGCCATCTGCTCGGAGGCGGCCGCGCCTGGCAGGTCGGACCCCTGCTGGACGAGGTGCTGGCCCGCAGCCGCCACTCCGCATTCCTGATGGTCGTCGATCGCGGCAGGGTGGTGGCCCAGAGTTTCTCTCCACGGATCGATGAAGACCGACGCCGCCTGATCCGCGACTCGGTCCCCCGGTTTGACGACGCCGCGTGCGCCGACCTGGCGGCGGTGTGTTCCTGCGCCGCCACGCCGATCGGCGATCTGGAAGATGTGTGGCTGATCCACGGCGTGGACCGCGGACTGGGCGATGGCCTCCGGCAGGTCCTGCGCCAGTTGACCGCGTGGTGGGCGATCAGTCTGTGTCTGGGGTACCTGGTCAGCCTGTACCTGGCCAACCGCCTGACCGGACAGGTCTACGAATTGGCCGGACGCCTGCGGGACTCGGAGCGGAATTATCGGGCCATCTTCAAGGATGCGCCGATCCCCAGTTGGATCGTCTCGTCCGATGGGGCGATCCTCGAAACCAACCACGCAATCTGCCGGTTGTTCCGCTGTGAACCCGCCTGGCTGGTCCAGAGTCACCTGGCCGACGTCATCTCGCTCGGTCCGGGCCGTCACGACGCCCAGACCAAGCCGATCGTGACGGAACTCCTGACCAAGGCCCAAACCGACGGTCAGACCTTTGATGAATTCTGGTTCCGCCGCCCCGACGGACACCAGTTCCTCGCCGAAATGCACCTGCGCACCGTGCTGATCCAGGACCGCCTATGCGTCCAGGGCGCGCTGCGGGACGTGACGGTCCAGCGGGAACTGGAAGGCCGCTACCGGGCCTCCGAAAAACGCTACAGCGACCTGATCGATTCGATGGCGGACATCGTCTGGGAGATGGATCAGGAAGGACGTTACACCTACATCTCCGGCCGCTACGAGCAGATCCTGGGCTACCACATCGAGGAGATGCTGGGCCAGACCCCCTTTGACTTCATGCCCGCCGAGGACGCCGAGGCCGCCTCCACCGAATTCCTCCAGTACGTTCGTCTCAAGTCCTCGTTCTTCGACCTGCTCAGCCGCACCCGCCGCAAGGACGGGACCGTCATGTGCCTGCTCCGAAACGGCGTCCCCATCCTGGACGAGAACGGCCAGCTTCTGGGCTACCGCGGCGTCGATCGCGACGTGACCAGCCGCGTCGAAGCCGAGCAGGCCCTCTTGCTGGCCATGTCCGAGACCGAATCCGCCAAGCAGCAGGCCGAGGCCAGGGAGCGGTTCATCCACGCCGTGCTCGAGGCGGCCGCCACCGCCATCTTCGTGGTCGACCGCGACGGACGGATCGTCTCCGTCAACGACAGCTTCACCGCCATCACCGGCTACACGCGAGAGGAAGCCGTCGGCTCAAGCTGCGCCATCCTGCGGTCCTCCCAATGCAAGACCTGCTGGCTCTCGTGCGGCGTCGAGCCGATCCCGGTGTTCCGACGCCAGTGCCAGCTCCACACCAGGGACGGCCGCGAACTGGTCGTGGTCAAAAACGTGGTCCCCACCACCAGCGAGTCCGGCGAGGAAATGGCGGTCGAGTCCTTCGTCGATATCACCGATTCGGTCCAGGCCCGTCGCGCCGCCGAGTACGAAGCCCTCAAGCTGCGCACCATGATCGAGGGGATGGAGCAGGGAATCGTCATGATCGACGAGACCGGGTCCGTCCGCGAGGTCAACCGCTACTACCTGAAGCTCTTCGACGTCCAGGCCGAACGAATCGTCGGATGCCGGGTCGGCGAGGTCGAGTCCCTCCGCACGATCCCCAGCCTCGAAGTCATGCTCCGCATGTTCAAGGCGGGCGATCCCAATCCGGTCGTCATGCAGCAGCAGATCGGCGACGCCCACTTCACCTTCCACATCCATCCGATCAACAAGAGCGGCAAATACTGCGGCTGCATCATCAGCCTCATCGACATCACCGACCTGGTGGTCGCCCGCGAAGAGGCCCTGGCCGCCAGCAAGGCCAAGAGCGAATTCCTGGCCAACATGTCGCACGAAATCCGCACGCCCATGAACGGCATCATCGGCATGTCGCAGCTCCTGCGCAACACCAGCCTGGACGACGAGCAGCGGGACTACGTCGGCACGATCATCGCCAGCGGCAGGAACCTGCTCGAACTGATCAACGACATTCTCGATATCTCCAAGATCGAAGCCGGCCGCATGGATCTGAACCCCGAGCGGTTCAACCTGGCCGACATGCTCCACTCCGTGACCGAGCTGTTCGCCCCGCGCGCCGCGGAAAAGGGACTCTCGCTGTCCAGCCAAATCGACGAGGGCGTTCCGCGCGAACTGGTGGGCGACCACTTCCGCCTCAAACAGGTCTTGACCAACCTCTGCGGCAACGCGGTCAAATTCACCCAGGAGGGCCGCGTCGAACTCGCCGTCGTCCTCGAGGGCCGCCGGTCCGACCGGGCGACCCTGCGCTTCAGCGTGCGGGACACCGGAATCGGCATCCCGCCCGACAAGCAGCAGACCATCTTCGAGAAATTCATCCAGGCCGACGGCTCCACCACCCGCCGCTACGGCGGCACCGGCCTGGGCCTGGCGATCAGCCGGCACCTCGTCGAACTGATGGGCGGACGCTTCAGCGTCGACTCCGTGCCCGGCCGGGGCAGCACGTTCTCCTTCACCGCCGTCTTCCTGCCGGTGGACGGGGCGGCTGATCTGCCAGCCGATGAGAACCCGGAGGCCGATGAGAATGCCCCGAGCTCCGGCGGACACATCCTGCTGGCCGAGGACAACCCGATCAACCGAAAGCTCGCCACGATCATCCTGACCAAGGCCGGCTACCGCGTCGACGGCGTGGCCAACGGCCGGGAAGCCCTGGCCGCCCTCGAATGCCAAACCTACGACCTGGTTCTCATGGACGTCCAGATGCCCGAAATGGACGGCCTGGAGGCCACCGCGGCGATCCGAAACTCCGGCCGCCCCTGGGCCGCGATGCCCGTCCTGGCCATGACCGCCCACGCCATGCAGGGCGATCGCGAAAAGTGCATCGGATCCGGCATGGACGACTATCTGACCAAACCCATTCAGCCGACTCTGTTGCTCAAGACGGTACGGCATTGGATCGAAAACAAGAATTCAACTGCAAAGGAGACCGTGATGAATGGACATCAGGACCGCACCGCACCCTCCCCTCTGAACCTGACCGCGGCACTGGAACGATGCGCGGGCGACCACGATTTCCTCCGCGAGGTGCTCGACGAGTTCCTGAGCCTCAGCGGCGATCAGGTCGGCGCCATCGCCGAGGCGGTCCAGAGCGCCGATCCGGACACCGTCACCAAGCAGGCCCACAGCATCAAGGGCGCCGCGGCCAACCTCGGGGCCGAGCAGGTCGCCGGCACCGCCCTCGAACTGGAACTTCTGGGTCGCGAGGCCCAACTGGACAACGCGGCGCAGATTGTAGAAAAACTGCGGAGGCAAATCGAAGAATTGCAGCAATTTGTGGCGGAAGGCCTGGTATCCGGAACCGACGCCGGCTAGACCTCCGCATTCCGGGGTGAAATGGATATGAGCAATCAAGACCAGAACCAGATCAAGATCCTGATCGCCGACGACGATCCGATTTCCAGGAAGTTCCTCCAGAAGCTCCTGGCCGAGAAGGTCGACGCCGATCTGCTGATCGCCTGCGACGGGGCTGAGGCGTGGGATATGATCCAGCGCCAGTTCGCCCACATCGTGATCGCCGACTGGATGATGCCCGGCATGGACGGCATCGAGCTGTGCCGCAAGCTTCGCGAAGCCTCCTTCTCCCGCTACGTCTACATCGTCCTGCTGACCGCGCGCGACGATCAGAAGGACGTGCTTGAGGGGCTCAACGCCGGGGCCGACGACTACGTGCGCAAACCCTTCGATCCGCACGAACTGAGGCTCCGAATCAACGCCGGCCTGCGCATCGTCCGTCTCGAAGAGGAACTGGCCCGCAAGAACGAGCAGCTTCAGCGACTGAATCTGCGACTCGAGGAGATGGCCCGCGTCGATCCGCTGATGCAGATCGGCAACCGCAACAGCTTCTACGAGTCCATCGAACGCCACCACAACCTGGCCCTGCGATACGGCCAGCGCTACGGCCTGCTGATGTGCGACGTGGACCACTTCAAACTCTACAACGACACCCAGGGCCACCAGGCGGGCGATAAGGTGCTCCGCGAGGTCGCCAAGGCGATCAAGCTCAACATCCGGCCCTCCGACGAGGTCTTCCGCTACGGCGGCGAGGAGATCGTCGTGGTGCTGCCCGAACAGGGAATTGAAGGGGCCTTCTCCATCGCCCAGCGTATCTGCCAGGCCGTCCGCGCCCTGAACATCCTGCATCCCAAGGGCGTCGATCACATGGTGACGGTCAGCATCGGCGCCGCGACATGCGAGGCCGGTTCGCGCTGCCGCGATTGGAAGGACGTTCTGGAAGACGCCGACCGCGCCCTGTACCGGGCCAAGGGCGAGGGCCGCGACCGCGTCTGCCGGCTGAACGATCCTGGAGCCGTTTCCGCGTCAGTACCCCAATCCTGACCGCGGAAGATCGCCCGGACGCACCCGGCCCGCGCGGACCGCAAAGAGCCCCGGATGGCGATCCTGGACCTCACGGCACGCGTCCGGCAGGTACTGCCGCGCGTTGTACTCAAAGCCCATCATCGGCCGGCACCGCCCGGTCAGCGAAGCCGAGTGCACCAGCGCCAGTCCCGGATTCGTCAGGTCCTGCACGCTGTAGCTCCGGCCCTGCTGCGACGCCAGGGCGATGTACATCAGGCAGTTGGTCTGCCCCTTGCACGTCTTGAGGGCCACGCCCGACCAGCCCAGTGTGAAGGCCAGCCGCAGCATCTCGATGTCCAGCACGCTCTCGTCCACCACCACCGGCTTGATCCTCGCCAGCTCGTGCATGTCGAACCGATGGGCGTACAGGTCTCGCTCCGTCGGCTGTTCCAGATACAGCAAATCATCGAACGCCGTCCGCGATCGCTCCTGAAGCTTGCGGCAATACTCGATCACGTACTCCGGCGAGGCGCAGATCTCATTGAAATCCACCGACAGGCATGGAGCGTCGCTCTGTCCGATCGCCCCCAGCGTCTGACGGGCCACGCGGTCCACCTCAACCGTCCGCTGCGAGTCCCACTCCGCGTCCGTGCCGCGAAGCTTGATCTTCAGGCAGAACACCCCGTCCCGGCGGATCCACTGGTCCAGCGAGACCGGCAGCCCGTCCCGCGGGTCGCCCGGCCCGACCTCGTCCTCGGTCAGCTTGTCCACGCCGCCCACCAGGTGGAAGACCGGCAGCGTCTCGGCGA
>JAAYCJ010000100.1 GCA_012729815.1 Phycisphaerae bacterium
CCGGTCTCATGAAGCGGCTCGACGTGTGCAACGGTTGTCACCGGTGTGCCATGGGCGTCACATTGCACGTTAACTCCAGGTAGGGTAGACGGTTACGCAAGTTCATCCGCCGTTCGCCAAGCGACCGTGCGGCCACGGCCTGTGCCACGCATGTCGCACACCCGATTGCCCTGAATCCACCGGCAAAATCGCCCCGAAATGATCGTTGCGGTAACCTGTTGTAATCAAAGAAGTTCCAGGGTTGGAAGAATTATGGGAATCACGGAAAGACTCTGGCATGGGAGTTGCTTATTCCTAAAAACAGAGGGAGGAGTTGAGAGAATGAAGACGGGCGGAGATGAAGAAGATACTGACTGATACGGATGTGGCTTTGAAACTTCAAGACGTGGTTTGCCCGGAAACCGACACGATCCTGGCCAATCTCGACGCGCAAGCCGAGTTGGTGGGAAAGGTCAAGTTCCTCAGCGACGGGCCACGGCGAACCGAGGAGTTTGCGATCGTCGAGGTCGCGGGTCTGCGGATGCCGCTGATCGTCAAAGCCGAGCGGCTTCGCGTGCTCGAATCGCAGCCGCGGGTGCGGGTGGCGAGGTCCGGCGGCAATCGGCCGAGAGGCCGATCGTCGAGTTGTTGAAAATCTGTTGGAAATGTGTTGATAAAACGGTTGAGGCGGTGGATAATCACCCGCCTCTGGCGGCGGGGAATCATCCGCGGGCACGGATAGACCGTCGCAGACCGCTCTGAGAGTTTGACAAGTTCATACGGAGATAGATCCGATCGGCAGGGAGAGAAGGACCGGCCGCAATGAGCACGGCTGGTGGAGGCTTTACCGACGAGACCTCGCACCGCGGCCCACGCCGCGGGTCGAGTGCTCGCCCGGTCAGGGAAAGATGGCAAGGCAGGGCAAGCGAATGGCGTCGGGCGTTTTCCCGGACGCCGGAGATGAGACTCTCTCTCCCTCCCAGGCTTGAGCCGCCGACTTCAGACGGCTTGAGCCTGTATGCAGATTATCCGGGATCGACCTTGGTCGCATCCCGGCTCCTATCGCGGACGGCGGCGTGAGGGCCGTTCGCGAGCGGTGCTTTCGGATCTCTCTCTCCCTCCCAGGCTTGAGCTGCTGATCCATGGTGGCTCGAGCCTGTATGAAGGCGATCCGGTCTCGGTAGCGAGGCCGGTGGGGATATGGGGATCGAGAGGCGGCAAGAGGGCAATGCCGACGGATCTCTCTCTCCCTCCCAGGCTTGAGTCGTCCTAAGGCGGCTTGAGCCTGTTGACGACAATCCGGGCCCGGACCAGCGTCCGGGCTCGGACCTGATAATCCTGACGCTCCATCGAGCATTTGGACGGGACAAGAAGACGGCGGTAAGACGGCCGAGGCGTAGAAAAACGCTTCGGCCGTCTTTTTTGTTTATCCTCGTACGATTTGAGCCGCTAACCCGTGATCAGATCAGGCCTTGACACAGCGGGTGAGGAACGGTAGACTATAGCTATACATAATTATATGCATAATTATCAGTGATTATAGCGCATTTGCGTTAAGGCAGAGGTGATGACAGCGCTCGTGCTGGATCGAAGCAGTCCGATACCGCTTTACCATCAACTGGCCCAATACCTGGGCCGGGAAATCCGGTCGGGGCGGTACGAGGCTAATGCCCAGCTTCCACCTGTCGGGCGGCTGGTCAAGATGTTCGGGGTCTCTATGCCGGTTGTGCAACAGGCCTTGGGGCGGCTGGAGGAGCAGAGATTGATCGTCCGGGAGCGCGGCCGGGGGACGTTCGTGCGTCCGGGGGCGGACTGGTCAACGGTAGAGGGACACGTGGTGCGGCATCATCGTATGGGGCTGGTGATGGGTTGGGAGTCGTGGTCGATCTTCGCTCCGCTTCCGGGAGGGGCGGAGGACGAGTGCCACACCTCGGGGTTCCAGGTGGCGATCGGCAACAGCCGCGATACGGTTGCGATTGAGATTGAGAAGATCCGGGAACTGGTCAACCGCGGGATCGACGCCCTGCTTTGGGTCTGCGCCAGCAGCGGGCCCAATCCAGCTCTGGTCCGGCGCGTGGTGCGGGACGTGCCGGTGGTGGTGGCGGTGGATCGCGAAGTGGAAATAGAAGGGGTGAGGCTGAACCTGGTCGAGCCGGACAACGCGGGTGGCATGCGGGCGGTGGTGCGCCATCTCCTTGAGAATGGGCATCGGCGGATCGCGTATATCCGCGAACCGTTTCCCGTCAGTTCCACGTGGGTGCGAGAGCATGCGTACGCCCATGCCCTGCGCGAAGCGGGGATCGAGCCGCAGCCGCGGTGGGTGCTGACCAGCCGCGAATCCCTCTACGAAAACGGGATCGCCTGCGCGACACGAATTCTCGAGGAGAAGATGGAGTTGGACGCGATTTGCTGTCAGTCGGACCGGACGGCGATCGGCGTGCTCAACGTGCTGCAGGATGCGGGCGTGCGGGTGCCGCAAGACGTGGCGATCACCGGGTTCAACGACGACCCGATGGCCAGGATGGTCCGGCCGCGGTTGACCACCGCGCACTTCGACGTTTCACAGATGGGCCGTCTGGCGGCCCGGCTGGCCCTCACGCAGCTTGCCGCGCTGGAACGGGGCGAGAACGTGGAGCCCGAGCGGGTGATAGTGCCGGTGCAGTTGGTGGTTCGGGAGTCGACGGGGAAAGACAGGAATTGCTGATTTGGGAAGGACATGAGGATGAGTCGCCATACCGCTTCTGCCCCAGATTCGAAACTCGAAATCCCAAATTCGAAATCGTTCACCCTGATCGAGCTCCTGGTGGTGGTTGCCATCATCGCGGTCCTGGTGGCGATCCTGCTGCCGGCGCTGGCCGGGGCGAGGGAACAGGCACGGAATGTGCTGTGCATGAGCCGGGTCAAGCAGGTGTCGACGGGAGTGGTCTGCTACGCGGACGAGCAGGGAGGCTACGCGCCGCCGTGGTGCGGCGGGTCGTGGTCAAAACCATTGTACTGGGGAGATACGCTCATTGCTGGCCACTGCATCCCAGCGGGCGACGTGCTGGTCTGTCCAAGCCACTATCCGGGCAGGTGGTCGGATTGGGCGGGTTGGACGTACGGGATGAATCGAGGCTGGCCGTGGTTCAGCGGCAGCGCGGACCCCGGAGTGAACCGGGCGGTGAAGCTGAGCCGGCCGGGGTACTGGACGGGCGAACGCTTCGCGACGGTCAACTACATGACCGGCGGTGCGTTTGAGCCGTTCGATTTCCCGTTGCTGGGCGACTCGCGGCTGTGGAGCGGCAGTCGCGACGAGCAGTGTTGGGACTTCACGTACCCAGCGGTTCTGTGGCATCCGTCGCGGGTGCATTTGCGGCACCGGGAACGGGCCAATGTCGCCTTCGCCGACGGCCGGGTCGAGAGCTGCAACGAGACGGGACTGACCCAATACGGGTTCTGCCCGGAACTGGGATACTGGAAATAGTGGTCTTCGTGCGTGAATTCGGCAGGTGACTGCGATGATGCGAACCGCTCTGATCGTGGTGATTCTGTCTTCCCCAGCGGCGTTGGCGGCGAAACCTCCGGAGTTCCTGGTGGGCGTCCAGACGCACTTCCGGCAGTACAAGGGTTCGCCGCGGCTCAATCTCGACATGGTGGAGCAGTCGGGCGCGGTGGCGGTCGCGGACGAGCTGACGTGGGACCTGGTGGAAAAGGAGAAGGGCAAGCTGGAGGTCCCGGCCGAGTTGGACGCGTACGTGCGTGAGGCGCACCAACGCGGCCTGCGGCTGATGATCTCGCTGTGCTACGGCAATCGGTTCTATGCGAACGGCGATTTCCCGACCGATCCGGAGAGCATGGAAGCCTACAGCCGATACTGCGAACACCTGGTCGCGCGATACCAGGGCAAGGTGGGGTTCTACCAGTTCTGGAACGAGTGGGTCGGCGGCTGCGGAATGCCGCACGGAGGCAAAGTTGAGGACTACGTTCGCCTGGTCAAACACGTCTATCCGCGGGTGAAGGCAATCGACCCGCAGGCTGTGTTTCTGGGCGGGGCGCTGCACGACGGAGCCATGTTCTTCGAGGGTCGTTTGGAGGAGATGGTCCGTCTGGGACTGCTGGAGGCATGCGATGCGATTTCCTTCCACCGATACCTGTATCTCCACCCGTACCCGACGAGCGAACCGGAGAATTGGGTGGAGTGGATGGACCGGGTGGCTGCGATGCTCCGTGAGCACCACGACGGGAAGGACGTGCCGATCTATCTGACCGAGGTGGGTTGGCCGACGCACTTGGGGCCGAACGGTTCGACGCAGGAGCGGTCCGCGACGTACCTGGCCAGGTTCTATCTTCTGGCCCGGACGATACCGACGCTTCGGGGTGTCTGGTGGTACGACTTCCAGGACGACGGCTGGAATCCAGTGGCGCACGAGGATCACTTTGGGCTGGTCAAGCAGGACTTGACGCCGAAACGTGCATTCTTCGCGATGAACGACATAGCCGATCTGGTGGCTCACGGCCGGTTCGTCGGGCGCATGGACGTCGGCGATCCGCAGGTTTGGGTGCTGCGATTCGAGCACGGCGGGCAAGACGTCTGGGCGATCTGGAGCGTTCATCGCGATGACGACTGGCAGATTGTCCTGGTCAACGAGGCCGAGGATCCCAAGCCGGTACGGATCACGCAGGTCGGGGTCGGATCGATCGAACGCGGTTGGGGAGCAGCGGATTGGACGAACCACTGGAAGAAGTACGTGTTCGCGCCGATCCGCGAGAACGAGATCGAACTGCAGGTACGGGAACGGCCGTGGCTGATCGCGGGCGACCTGAAGGCGGTGAAGGTCAAAGCGGTGGTGCGGCGGGAGTCCCCGGAGCGGTCGCGACCCTCGGCTCCGGAGGTTCATCTGGCCAAGGAACGGCTGCTGGTGCGGCCGGAGGCGGACGGCGGATCGTGGGTCTTTTTTGGCGGCAATGAAAACTGGACGGGCATGGGCGGCGTCCGTCACAACGCCGATGACCTGGACGCCAGGCTCCTCGTGACGTGGACGCCGGAGGCCCTGCACCTGACGGTAGTGGTGAAGGATGACGTGTTCTGTCAGGATCAGCCGCCGAGTGCGATGTGGATGGGCGACTCGCTGCAGATTGGTCTGCAGTCGTTGGAGCACGAGAACCCGATGGCCTACACCGAACTGACGGTCGGTTTGGCGGACGGTGAGGCGAAGGTGTACCGCCAGTCGGGCCAGTCGGGGCAGGCACCTGGACCGCTTGATGCCGTGGAAGTGAACGCGACTCGACAAGGCGGCGACTTGGTCTACCGGATGTGCATCCCCGTCTCGGAGGTGGATCTGCCCAGGCTCTGCGAGGGAACGGTGATCGGATTCTCGCTGCTCGTCAACGACAACGACGGCGAAGGGCGCAAGGGCTACCTGCATTGGGCCGAGGGGATCGGCCGGGGCAAGAATGTGTTGGCGTACAATTGGCTGATCATGGCGGACGATTAGCGGTCGATCCGCTTGTGGTGGCGGTCAACGCGGGGCGAGTTACTCTTGCAATCGATAGGGGCGGTCGGTAGGGTATGCCTTTGGGTTCAGGAGGCCGCCGCCGGCGGGAGTACAGGAGAATCACCATGCAGTCATCGCTGTTCAAGTACCGCCCGGGCATCCAGTCGGGCAAGATGCAAGCCCACGTCCGCTGGGACGGCAAGGCTTCGGCCACCATCTTCGACGCCGCCGATCCGACGGTGCCGCTGGACTACATGAGTTTCGGCGTCTATAGGCTCGAAGAAGGGCCGTTTGAGCTCTCCAGCGCCGATCGCGAATTCGTGTTCATGCCGGTCGAAGGCGAATATGACTTCCGCATCGCCGACCACCACTACACCGGCAGCCGCGCGGGCGGGCCCTTCGCCACGCTGCCGGAAAAATCCAACGCCTCCGCCGTGTACGTCGGGCGCGATCAGACCGCTAAGCTCAGCGGCAACGGCGTGATGATCTGGTTCGCCGCTCCGGCCAACGGCGTGAAGCCCGCCGCGTTCGTCGCTCCGGGCCAGATCGAACAGGTCAGCCGCGGCAAGGGCGTCTGGCATCGCGAGGTCATCACGCTGGCCGGCACGAGCGACCTGAGCACCAATCTGATCGCGGGCGAGACCTACAGCCCGCCGGGCCTCTGGTCGGGCACGCCGCTGCACACCCACGACAAGGACGAACCACACAAGGGCGAAGCCGACCTGGAGGAAATCTACTTCCACGTGGCCCGCAACGTCGACGGCCAGTGGGGCTCGTACGCCGTGCAATTGCTCTTCGACAGCGAGGGCATGAACCAGGCCTACCTGCTGCACAACTACGACGCGATCGCGATTCCCGGCGGGGCCCATCCGGTGGTGGCCGGTCCGACCTCCGACGTGCTCTACTTCTGGGCCCTGGCGTCGAGCAAGCCGACGGACCTGAAGATGAAGGACGTGCCGGAGTTCGGTTACCTGCACGGCGTCGCCGCGATCCTCGACGCCCTCGAACAGGAACGAGGCCGCACACCGGTCAAAGCCGAACGCCTCGCCAGGATGGCCGACGAGCAAAAGCTGGATGACAGCGGCCGCGAGATGCTGCGCCAGCACCTGATGGAACGCGGATTCAGGATCGAGTATTGAACCGGACCGGCATCACGCCGCACCACGACGGAACCGACATGGCCGAATATGGCAAGGGTGAAACGAATCGCATCGGGCTCAAGATCGTCTACTTCGGCACCGGCGAGTTCGGTCTGCCCACGCTCCAGACGCTCATCCTCAACCGCGCGCCCGTCCGGCTGGTGGTGACCGCGCCGGACCGCCCAGCCGGGCGAGGCCTCAAGATCCGGCACTCGCCGATCAAGGATCTGGCCGTCGACGCCGATATTCCCACCCTTCAGCCGGGCGATGTCAACGACCCCTACACCGTCCGCCATATCGCCGAGTACGGGGCCGACGTCGGCCTGATCATCGCCTACGGCCAGAAGATCGGCGGCGACCTGATTCGCGTCTTTTCCAAAGGCATCATCAACCTGCACGCGTCGCTGCTGCCCGCCTATCGCGGCGCCGCCCCGATCAACTGGGCGATCATCCGCGGCGAACGTTGCACCGGCGTGACGGCCATGCAGATCAACGAGCAGATTGACGCGGGCCAGATCCTCGGCCAGACCGAACTGGCCATCGGCCCGGTCGAGCGGGCCGACGAACTGCACGACCGCCTCGCCCAGACCGGACCCAAACTCATCCTCAAGGTGTTTCGCCAGATCGAAAACGCCACCGCGACGCCCAAACCGCAGGACGCCTCAAAGGTCAGCAAGGCGCCGAAGCTCAAGAAGCATTCCGGCCGGATCGACTGGCAGGCACCAGCCGACGAGATCGCCCATCGGATTCGCGGCCTGTGGCCATGGCCGACCGCCAAGGCCATGTATTGTCCGCAACAGGGCAAGCCCATCGAGGTCGCCTTTGCCCGCGCCGAAGCGGTAGGGGGAGGACAAGCCGGAGAATCCCCGGGAACCATCCTGCCCGACCTGACCGTCCAGTGCGGCTCGGGCCGGCTGGCGGTGATGGAGATCCGCCCGGCGGGCGGCAAGCTGATGAACTGGGACGCGTTCGTTAACGGCCGCCACGTGCAGCCGGGCGACCGCTTCGAAAGCGTCGAAACATCCGAAAGCGTGGACGTGCCATGAAACGCCGAGACAAGGGGGTTGGGCCTAACGACGGCGGCGACCGGCCGCGCAAACAGACGCCGGGCCAGATCCGCAAAGCGATCATGGCCGAGCCGGGCATTCCCGCCCGATTCCTGGCCCTCGAGGCGATCCAGGACACCACGCTGCATGCCCTGCCCACCGACCGGATCGGCGTGCTGGCCGAGAGCTACAAAGTCGCCGGCCGCGAACGCCGGCTGGCTCACGAAATCCTGGCCGGGTCGATCAAACGCCGGGCCTCGCTCGATCTGCTGATCGAGCGGATCGGCAAGTGCCGCTGCAAGTCGATCGAACCGCGGCTGCTCAATATCCTGCGGCAGGGGGCCTATCAACTGGTCTTCCTCGAACACGTGCCGGTCTTCGCCGCGGTCGATCTGAGCGGCAAGCTGGCCCGTCTCTACGGTGGCGAGCGCCAGGTGGCGTTCGTCAACGCCGTGCTGCGCAACATTCAGCGGGCGACGGTCGACCGGGACGCCGTCCTTGCTCCCGGCGACGAGGAGTTCATCCTGCCCAAGACGATCGCCCGCGGCGTGCGATTCAACCGGCGGATTCTGCCGCCGGTCGCCGAGGCGGCTGAGCATCTGGCCGCCGCCTATTCGCTTCCGCGGTTTCTGGTCAAACGCTGGCTGACGCGGTTCGATTTCGATCGCACGCGGCAGATCGCCGCCGCCGCCAACGCCCGCCCGATCACGGTGGCCCGGCCCAACTTCCTTAAACTCGGTTCGCCCCATCAGCCGACCGAAGCCGGACAGAAACTGGCCCGCCGTCTCGCCGACGAGGGCTGCCAGGTGCACCTGACCGGCGACCGCGGGGCGGTCGAGATCGTCGAAGGCCCGCCGCTCGCCGAACTTCCAGCCTTCGCCGAAGGGCTCTTCCAGATCCAGGACACCACCGCCCAGGAGATCGCCTGGCGGCTCGAGCCGAAACCGGACGAGACCATTCTCGACCTCTGCGCCGGCCTGGGCACCAAGACCACGCAACTGGCGGAACTGACCGGCGACCGGGCCGCCATCGTGGCCACCGACCGCACCGGCGGCAAGCTCGACAAGCTCAAGCTCAACGCCTCACGGTTGGGCATCAACTCGATCGGCGTCGAGCCGATTGAGCGGATCCTCTCGGTCGAGTACGACGGCCGGTTCGACGCCGTGCTGGTGGACGTGCCGTGCTCCAACACCGGCGTGCTCTCATGCCGGCCCGAAGTCCGCTGGCGCCTCAAGGAAACCGACATCGCCGTTCTGGCCCAGGTGGCCGGCGAACTGCTGGCCACCGCTTTGCGCCTCGTCAAACCCAGCGGGCGGATCGGCTACAGCACCTGTTCGATCGAACTCGAAGAGAACGCCCGCGCCGTGCAGCGGTTTCTCAATGCGGCCAAGGGCTGGCGACTGGCGGCCGACGACGAGCGTCTGCCCCAAGCCGACCCGCAGTCCGGCCGGGCGATCCACGATGGCGGCTACTGGGCGATCCTCCGACGCGACGCGTAGCTCGGCGGATCGTCAACCTTTGCCTTTCCCAACGGCCCTGACGGCCATAGAATAAGCGGTACAGACGGATCTGGCGAATCTGGCGGATAGATGGAGACGGCCGATGAAACGCATTGCGATGGCGGCGGCGATGGCGGTTCTGGTTGGCGTTTGCGGAGCGGCGTTCGGACAGGAAGCCCAACCGGCCGCGCCTCCGCAGGAAAAAACCGTGCTCGACGTGATCGAGCCGACCCAGGGACGTCCCGTGATCGTCCTGCCGGAACAGAACTTCCACTTCATGTTCTGGATGGAGGACGTCGAACTCCAGAAGCTTGAGGCCTCGCTGGTCCACTCGCTCTCGCCCTCCGAGCGGGTGCCGCTGACCGCGCCGGTCCCGCCGTTCCGCATCCAGAACGCCTATTGGGCGATGATCCTCAAGCCGCCGGCCCTGGCCAAACCCGGCGTCTACGACCTGTACATCGACATGGGCCAGTACTATCAGCGGATCCCGCGGGCGGTCAAGATCGTCGCGCAGTTCAAAGATCGTTTTCGTTTCGTGCACCTGTCGAATATGAACGTCGGCGAGCCGACGGCCCCGGATTTCGACTCCCGGCTCGTCGATGAAATCAACCTGCTGAACCCCGAGTTCATCGTCGCCACCGGCGACTACCTCGATCAGCCCGGCCGCAACTCGCCCGACGACTGGCGGCGGATCATGGATTTCTTCGCCCGCTTCGACGCCCCGGCCTACCTGCTGTGCGGCGATATGGAAGACCCAGCCGTCTTCCAGAAGGCCGTCGACTCCAGCCCCATCGGCAGCTTCGACTACGGCGGCTGCCACTTCGTCCTGACCCTCGACACCCAGACCCATCCGATCGATCAGCACCAGACCAACGTCGAAGCCGTCCTGGAAAACCTCAAAGAGGCGAGGAACGCGAAGATGTCGGTTCTGGTCGGCCGCAGCGACGGCTTGCGAATCCTCGACGGCCTGCGGGCCATCGGGCGCGATCCGGTCGAGGTCTTCGCCCAGTACAAGGTCCGCATGATGATCTGCGGCGGCAGCACCGACTGGGACTTCCTCGAGAACGCTGATAAACTGGAGACCATCAAAGCTGCCGGCGTCCAATACGTCCGCACCGGCCAATCCAGCACGTCCATGAAAAATGGCGGCAGCGGGGTCAGCCGCTACCGCGTCTTTGAGGTCAACGGCCAGGAGATCGACTGCGCCTATCGGCCGCTCTCGCCCGATCGCGAGGCCCAACATTCCATTCCCGCCGGGCGGCTTCGCGTCTTTGACCACGGCCGCAACGACGGCAGCGCCGCCACCGAACACGTCTCGGTCGTCAACACGCTCAACCAGTCGTTCGGCGACTGCCGCGTGGTCATGCGGATCAAGGGCGATGACCCGCAGGCGGTGAAGGTGGCCAACTGCCGCTTGGAGGAAGTGCTCCGCGGGCCGGGGCATCTGGTGGTGCTGGCCACGGTCGACGTGCCCGAACGGGCCTCGGTCCAGGTCGCCGCCACGACCGACCCTCAGGTCGAGCAGTCGCTGGCCAAACTGCCGGTCGAGTTCGCCTTCGGCGGCGATCGAACGCTCAAGTTCCGCCAGGGCCGCAGTCCCGATGGGATGGTCTACTACGAGCAGCCGGGCCCGATCCCGCTGACCGTCAAGAACCTCAGCGACCAGCAAACCACCGTCAGTTTACAGGTCCGCCTTGGCGGAGAGGCCCTGGTGCTCTCGCAGACCGGCAGCACCCAGCCGGGCGACGCATCGGCCCAGGCTGCGGCGCTGACCACCACCGAGACCCTCTCGCTGGCCCCGAACGCGACGGCCTCCGTCTCCATCCACCCGGTCCTGCGGAACCTGACGCCGGGCCAGGCCTACCTGGCCGTCTATTGCCTCAACGATCCGCTTCAGCGGGTCTCGATCGAAAGGGTCAACGTGACCCTGGCGCCGCAGTAGCGAGGTCGCCATGACTCCGGACGCCGACAACAGCGGATCGAAGATCAAAGCGGGCAAGCTTCCGCCCGAAATGCTCGAAGACATGCTAAGCCGATTCAAACCGGACCCAGCCCACGTGGTGGTCGGACCGGGCGTCGGACTGGACGCCGCCGTGATCCGCACGCCGTTGCCGCTGATGGCGGTCACCAGCGATCCGATCACCCTCGCCGCCGACCTGATCGCCTACTACTGCGTGCACGTGAACGCCAATGACCTGGCCGCGATGGGGGCCGATCCGCAGTTCATGGTCGCCGTCTGCCTGCTGCCGGTCGGCCAGGCCGATCGGGTTCAGTCCATCGCAAGCGATCTGGCCCGCTACGCCGGCCAACTCAACATCAACGTGATCGGCGGACACACGGAACTCACCGCCGCCGTCAACAGCCCCGTCATGGTCGCCACCATGCTCGGCCGCGTCGTCACCGATCAGCCCATCGGCGCGGCTGGAGCCCAAGCCGGTGACGTCGTGATCATGACCGGCCAAGCCGCCCTCGAAGCCACCGCCATCGCCGCCCGCGAAAAGCCCCATTGCCTGCGGGCCGCGGGCCTCGCCGACTCGCTGATCGAAACCGCCCAGAACCTGCTCTTCGACCCGGGCATCAGCGTCCTGCCCCAAGCGAGGATCGCCATCCGCAGCGGCTGTTCCGCCATGCACGACGCGACCGAAGGCGGCATGGTCTCCGCCGTCTGGGAAATGGCCCGGGCCGCCGAGGTCCGCATCCGGCTGCACCGGGACCAGATTCCCGTCAGCGACCTGACCCGCCGGGTCTGCGCCGTCTGGGACATCGATCCGCTGGCCGCGATCTCGTCAGGCTCGCTGTTGATCGCCATACCGGCGGCAAAGGCCGATCCGCTGATCGAAGACCTCCGCCGCAGCGGCATTGCCGCCGCCGTCATCGGCCATGTGATCGAAGGAAACGCGGGAGTTGAGGATGCCCGGACCGCCCAGCCGATCCACCCCGTCCAGGACCAGATCGCCAGGATCTATGGGCCGTAGCGAGCCGCATCGGCCTCAATCGTAGGTGCGACCGCTGGTTCCCTTGCCCCGGTTGCGCCTGGCCCGCGCCATGAGTTTCACTCCCCACGCCGTCGGATGCTTGCCGTTGACGCATCCAAGGCACAGCGTCTCGCCCTTGCAGCCGATGCACGAGGCGACGTCGTTTACCGACAGGTACCGCAGGCTGTCGATGCCCAGGGCCTTGGCCATCTTTTCCAGTGACTTGGGGCTCAGGTCGCCGTTGTACCGGCCGTCGACGAAGTTTGTGGCGAACAGCTCGGTCACCGTCGACATGTCGATCCCGTAGAAGCACGGGGCGACGATTGGCGGACACGCCACCCGCACGTGCACCTCCCGCGCGCCGGCCCCTTCGCGGACCTTGCGGACCAGCGCCTTGAGCGTGGTCGAGCGGACGATCGAATCCTCGACCAGAAACACCCGCTTGCCCGACAGCACCGACGCCAATGCGGTGTACTTGCTCTCGGCGCTCTGGCCGCGGGTGGAGTTCGGCTGGATGAAGGTCCGCCCGACGTAGCGGTTGCGGATCAGCCCCTCGACGCACGGCACTTTCATGTGGTAGGCGAACGAGTCCGCCGCCGCCTTGGCCGTGTCCGGCACCGGCACCACCACGCAGTCCTCGTCCATCGTCTGGTCCTCCAACTCGGCCAGACGCTTGCCCGCCGCCGCCCGCGACGCGTACACGCCCGCTCCGTCGATCTCGCTGGCCACGTGCGAAAAGTACACCCACTCGAAGAAGCAGCGGGCCTGCCGGCCGCGCTTGGCGAACCGCGCAAATCGCAGCTTGCCGTTTTCGATCAGCGCCATCTGGCCGGGCTCGAACGAATGGATATCGGTGAAGCCCGCGTTGGCCAATGCCACCGATTCGCTGGCCGCTCCGAACAACCGGCCGCGAACCGCCCAGCTCATCGGGCGGATGCCCAGCGGATCGCGGGCCACGAACATCCGTCCCATCGCGTCGAGAAACGCAATGTTATATGCCCCGTCAAAGTCCCTCGCCAGCAACGCCATCGCTCGTGCCAGATCTGGCGGTTTGTCCGCCCGCAGACCGTACGACAGGGCGTGCATGATGATCTCGGTGTCGGTGTTCAGCGAAAAGTGATAGTGCCGCTTGGCCAGCAGGCGGTCGCGAAGGTCGGCGTAGTTCGACAGCGTTCCGTTGAACGCGAAGCTGAACCACTTCCAGAGCCGCCCGTGGTGGCGCTCGAACGGCTGGGCGTAACGGGCGTCGTCGGCCCCGCAGGTGGCGTAGCGGGTATGGCCGATCGCAGCCCGGCCCGCGTACTCGCGCAGAATCGCCTGGTGCTTCTCCGGCCGCGACATCCGAAACGCCTCGGCCACCGTCCCGATGTCCTTGAACGTGTCAATGATCTGCGGACGCTGCGGGTTATAGCTGCTCAACCCCGCCGCCAACTGGCCCCGGTTCTGCAGGTCCAGCAAAATCGGCGGCACCATCGCCGCCACGTTCTCGTCCCGAACCTCCCATTCGCCGTTGCCCGAACCTTCCGGTGCCTCGTCCAGGAGGTACAAAGCCGCCAGCCCACATTCGTGATGAATATCTTCGCTCATTCATTAGTTCCGCTAATCAAGGAGGAATCACTCCGGCAACCGCACTTTGCCTGTGGACATGTAATCATAGTCATTGCGAGGAGCCAATGCGATCGGAAAATGACCGTGCCTGCTCGCAGATGGACTTGGGCTGGATGACGCTATGGGTACGCCAACTCTTTGGCGTCTTCTGCTACCGGCTGGCGGACCGGCGGACCGTCTGCTTCTTGGCGTTGCTCGCCGGTTTGTGCTGGGCCAGGACCTTGCGGGCCTTCTCGATGTCCGCCACCTTGAACACCCCCAGCGTCCTTCCGCCGCGGGTTCCGGTCGTGCAATAGGCGTAGTTGATGTTGATGTGCTTGGTCCCAAGCCGCGTGCAGATGTCCGCCATCGCGCCCGGCTGATTGGGCATCTCCACGCACAAGACCTCCGTCTCGTCGACCGGAATGTTGATCGCCCGCAGCACGTCGGCCGTCTTCTTGCCGTCCTCGACCACCAGCCGCAGCACCCCGTGCTCCTGCGAATCCACCAGGGTCAGGGCCCGGATGTTGATCTTCCGATCGGCCAGGGCGGTGCACACCTGGGCCAGGATGCCCGGCTTGTTGACCAGGAACACGGAAAACTGCTTCTCGACGCTCATGTTCACGGGTATGTCTCCTTCGCGAACCGATGGCGTTGCTCGTTCCAACCGACGCTACGTATCACTACGCCGCAAACCGGACAAGGTTCGCCGACGGGCTATCCGACGGCTTTGGCCACCAGGTCGCCGACCTCGGTGGTCGAATGGCCCATCCGGCCGGCGTTCTGCGACTCCATCTTCGGCGTGACCGTCATGATCGCCGCCTCGACCTTGTTGCCCGCCTCGACCAGCTTGGGCATGTTCCGGTTGGTGCCCGTCTCGCGCAGCAGCATGCCCAGCGCCCCGATCGCCGCGATCGGGTTGATCACGTTCTTGCCGGTGTACTTCGGGGCCGAGCCGCCCATCGGCTCGTACATCGAGACGCCGCGCGGGTTGATGTTCCCGCCCGCCGCCACGCCCAACCCGCCCTGGATCATCGCCGCCAGGTCCGTGATGATGTCGCCGAAAATGTTGTCCGTCACGATCACGTCGTAAAACTCGGGATTCTTGACGAACCACATGCAGCAGGCGTCCACGTGGTTGTAGTCCCGCTTGATGTCCGGATAGTCCTTCTCGCCGATCTCGTGGAACGCCCGGAACCACGTGTCGCCCGCGAACGTCAGCACGTTGGTCTTGTGCACCAGCGTGAGCTGCTTGCGGCGGTTGCGCCGGCGGCAAATCTCGAAGGCGTAGCGGATCGCCCGCTCAGCCCCGAACCGCGTCGTGCAGTTGATCTGCGTCGATACTTCCTGGCCCGTGCCCTTGTACTGCACGCCGCCCATGCCCGTGTAGATACCCTCGGTGTTCTCGCGGACCACGATAAAGTCGATGTCGTCCGGGCCCTTGTCCTTGATCGGCGTCCAGACGCCCGGATACAGCTTGACCGGCCGAAGGTTGATGTACTGGTCCAGCTCGAACCGCAGCCGAAGCAGCACGCCCTTCTCCAGAATGCCCGGAGCGATCTTCGGATGGCCCACCGCGCCCAGATAGATCGCGTCGTAGGCCCTGAGCTTCTCGATCTCGTCCTCGTGGATCACCGGGATCGACGGCTTGGTCGGATCGCCGCCCGCCGCCAGATACCGGTCGCCGCTGACGTCGAACGTGTCGCTCTCGTAGGTGAAACCGACCGACTTGGCCACCGCCGCCAGAACCTTCATCCCTTCCTGCACCACCTCCGGCCCCGTCCCGTCGCCCGGAAGCACCGCGATCTTCACGTGAGTGTCGTTCTTGCTCATGTCATCCTTCTTTCTCAAACGGAGTTACATCGACGGCTGTGTCGAGGCCGCCGTGGTCGGCTGTGTCGGCAGCGGCCCTTCCGTCCGCCCCAACCGCTGGCGGCAGACGCCAAGCTGCTTTTCCAACTCCACAAGCCGCGTTTCCAGATCGGCCGCGCGGGCCGTCGCCTGCATGTACTTCTCAAGGCACTGCCGGTACGCCTCGACCTGGCCGGCCTTCTGGGCCTGGGCCTGACCGAGCGACTGCGTCGCCTTCTTCAGCGACGTCTCCAGCCGGGCGTTCTCCCGCTCCAGCTCCTGCAGCCGCGACTGGCCGCACCCGGCCAACGCCGCCACCAAGCCGATTGCCATCACTCGCCACGCCAGTCTCACCGATTCCGGTCTCCCAAACGGCCCTCGTGCCGCAAACCCACATTAAACGTGATTCCCCGCCCGCCCGTCAAGGCCTTTTGCCCTGATGTCCAAATGGCCGTCTTGTGCCGTTGGCGGGCTGGCGGCTGTCGGCTATAATCATGCCCGGGAGTGGAAAAGGTGGACCCGAATCTGCTGAAACTGATCGCGCTGCACGCGGTGACGGTGATTGTCGGCCTGATCG
>JAAYCJ010000101.1 GCA_012729815.1 Phycisphaerae bacterium
AAAAGGGGACATTCTACTTTTCGGCGACCTTGCCGCGGCCAAGGATGGGGAGTACCACCGCCAAAAAGTAGAATGTCCCCTTCTTCACCCTTGCCAAGAATGACGGCTCACTGTATCATGCCATTAGATACATTGTATCGGTTTTCAGGCGGATGTCATGGCGATCGCGACGAGTGGTGGAACCAAGTATGAGCGGTTGGCGGCGAGGGTGGAGGCTGAGATTCGCCGTGGAGGGTATCGGCCGGGCCAGGCGTTGCCGTCGATTCGGAGTCTGATGTCGAGCGACGGGCTGAGCATGGCCACGGTGGTCAAGGGGTTGGGCGAACTGGAGAGGCGAGGGCTGATCCATCGGATGCAGGGGCGGGGGTATTTCGTATCGGACCGACACCGGCCGCACCCGGAACTGGCCCAGATCGCCCTGCTGACGCCGGCCCTGGCGGGCGACACCAATACCTACGTCAAGGGCTTAAGCAAAGTGTTCGGCGGCAGCGAACGGTTCTCGTTGGCAACGTATTCGACCCACTCGGACCTCAAGCAGTACCAGGAACTGATCTATCGAATGGCGAAGGTGCGACCAGCCGGCGCGGTGGTGACGGCGGTGCCGCGAACCCTGATGGAACTGGATTACGGTCCGCTGTTCGACGCGGGGATTCCCGTGGTGGCGATCGGCCGCGACCATCAGGATCTGCCGTGCGACCGGATCGACTACCACGGCGGTAACAGCGGTCCGAAGCTGGTGCCGCACCTGCTGGAGCGCGGGGCGAAGGGATTCGCGGTGTTCATGGTCATGCACGGCAGCGATCCGACCCGGCAGGAGTTACTTTCGGGCATTCAGAACGCGCTGGCGGCGGAGGGGATCGACCTGCCGAATGAGAGGGTGTTCACGTTTCGCGCCCCCCACGGCTGGATGAATCCGCCGAACCCGTGCATCGACGCCCAGGAGGAGATGCGCCGCATTCTGGGCGGCGGCCGATCATTCGACACGCTGATCTGCTGTCACGACTACTCGGCATGGGGCGCATTGCTGGCCATTCTGGAGGCGGGGATCAAGGTGCCGAGCGAACTGCGGGTGGCTTCGGCGGCCCGCGGCGGCGTCAGTGGCCTGGCGCTAATGAAAGTGACGACGATCGAAGTGTACATGGAGCAGCAGTCGGAGACGGCTGGGCGGTTGCTGCTTCGGCGGATCGAGGGATACAACGGACCGCCGGAGGTGCACTATGTGGCGGGCGACCTGGTGATCGGGGAAACGACGTGAGGAATTGTTGATTGATGATTGCTGATTTGGAAAGAACACGAACATGAGACGCCAAACTGTGCTTTCCGCAGATCCGAAATCCGCAATTCGAAATCCGAAATCCTTCACCTTGATCGAACTTCTGGTGGTGGTGGCGATCATCGCCGTGCTGGTGGCGATCCTGCTGCCGGCGCTGAGCGAGGCGCGGGAACGGGCCAAGGACATGACCTGCACCTCGAATCTGCGGCAGATCGGCGTGGGGATGCTGCAGTACCTCGATGAGCACAACGACCATTTTCCATTCACGTGCCAGTCGCCGTTTCAGGGCCGGCCGGACGACCCGTACCACATGCCGAACCTGCAGGTGTGCCTCGAGGCGTGGTTTCCGCGAAACGAGGACTTCATCTGCGGGAACCGCCCGTGGTGGCCGGGCGAGGCGGCGGCGTTGAACAAGCCGTGGAAACGAAATCGAATCTGGGGCTGTCCGAACGATCATCTGAATGTGGATTATTTCAAGGTCTACGGATCGAGCTACATCTATATCTCGGAATTCGTCGGTTGGCCGGCGAGCCAGGATCCCCGTGACAATCCGTTCTGGTGTCGCAACTACTGCTATCACCGCTCCGGTGAAGTGGGCGAGCCGAGTCGGGCGATCTTTGTGAACGACTGCAAGGGCTCGCCTCCGTACCCGCACTCCGGCGGGCGGTACAACAACGGGCTGTGCGTGGACGGTCACGTGGAGACCGGGCCGGGCCTGGCGTTCAACCAGACGATGCAGTGGAGGTTCGAGTAGACCGAGGCCGATGTGTGGAGAAGTCACATGATTAGAACCAAGGCCTTTACACTGATTGAGCTCCTGGTGGTGGTGGCGATCATCGCCGTGCTGGTGGCGATCCTGCTGCCGGCGCTGAGTCACGCGCGGGACCAAGCGGAGATGATCGCGTGCCTGAACGTTCAGAAGCAGATGGCAACCGCGACCGTGCTGTATATGAATGAATACGGCGGTTACCTGCCCATGCCGATCAAGTTCAATAGTAGCGGGGTTGAGAACTACTGGCCCGGTCTTCTGGGCGAATGCCTTCCCAGCGGTATTCCACAGGACCCGGGAGCGGTGGGCGAGAAGGACCCGCGATGAGGCCACGAGATCGGCGGATACGGGATGAACTCATACTGGATCGAGCGGAACACGAACTACGCGGAGAACAAGGATCATCATCCATCAGAAGTAACCGACCACTCGAAGGAAGTGGTGTACTGCTGCAATCGAGGCATGTGGTCGGTCGGGCCGCTGCTGGACATTTACGAGCCTTCGGTCCACCCGGGGTTCTGGGGCGGCGGTGACGATTTGGACGCGTGCCGCCCGCGAATGGCGGCGAGGCATCTGGACAGTTCGAACGTGGTGTTTCTGGACATGCACGCCGAGCACATCTCGTTCGATCTGGCCAAAGACTGGTCGGAATCGTGGATCGCCTGGAATTACTGGCCGGCCCCCTACTGCTGGCTGCCCGAGTGGGATTGACGCAGGATTCGTATTTCACCTGACGGTTTTGCCAACCTGTTCCAACGATGGAGTTTCTTTATGAACGGTCCCGAGCGAAGTCCGTGCGCCGTGCGGCCCAGTGCGTCGTCGAGAGTTCGCCATGCGTCGCGTCTGTTCGGTCTGCTGGCGGCGATGGTCGCTCTTGCGGGTCATGCAAATGGCGATCAGGCCACGCCCGACCTGGAGTATCTGCTGGTCCGGCCGACGGAGTTGCCGGGATTGAATCTCGGCTGGGAGTTTCCCGGGGCTTCTGGACGGGTCGAGACGGCCGACGACCCGCAGCGCGGGCCGTGCCACCGGGTGCACTACGATTTGTCCAAAGGCGGGCGCTACGTGCGGATGGAGGCTGCGTGTCCGCCTGCGGACGTGTGGGCGATACGGTTTGCCCTTCGCCGGCCGACGGACGCGGGCCAGATGTTCTTCGCCATTCGCGATGCGACGGACCAGTACTTCCGCGGGGCGATCGAGGTCAAGGGGCCGGACTGGCAGGAGATGGAAATCCCGCTGACCGAGGAACGGTTCTCAGCCCATCACGGCGGGGCGAACGACGGACGAATCCATCGTCCGGTGCGAGTGGTATGCATCGAAATGGAGGCGCCGGAAAAGGTCGGCGAGTTTGTCGTCGATGAGCTTCGGGCCGTGCTGGACGATCCGGCCAAACCGCCGGTGCCGCGGGTATTCATTCAGCCCGATCCGCCCGGCGGCGTGGCGTTTCTCAACGAGAAGGCCGTCTATAAGCTCGTCTTGGACAACCGGCTGTCCGTGGCTCGGAATTTGGCCTTTCTGGTGACCGCCGACGATCAGGATGGAAAGCGTCTCTACGCCAAGCGGCACACGCTGGAAGCCGAGGCGTTCGGGATTGCGGAGCGATCTTTCGATCTGGAAACCAAGAGCCTCGGGTATCAGTTGATTGCCGCGATCGCGGAGGGCAAAGACTCCGCCGAGGGCGGCGGAGCTACACTGGAGATTCAGAGCGGTCTGGCGGTGGTGGTCGAGCCGCAGCGGTATCACCAGGCCGATCCGGAGAGCTTCTTCGCCGTCCATCAGGACAAGGGGCTGCTGGAGACGGCGTGCCGACTCGGCGCGAAGGCGGTGATGTGGTCGTCGAACTGGCTGTGGACCGAGCCGGTGCCGGGCCGGTACGTCTGGGCGGATGAGTATCTGGAGCAGTGCGAAAAACTCGGGCTGGGAATGGTAATCAAGTTCAATCACTTTACGCCGTCGTGGGCGATCTGGCACGACGCGCCGCGTCCGGAGCTTCAGCCGTTCATCGCCCCGGAGCATCTGGCGAGTTTCGGCAAGTGGGTGGGCGAAACCGTCAAGCGGTACAAGGGCCGGCTGCAGGCGGTCGAGTTCATCAACGAGCCCGACCTGGGCTACTGGCAAGGAGCGAATCTCGACCTTGAGACGGCGGTCGATATGTACGTCAAGACGCTGGAGGCGGGCTATGCCGCGGTCAAGGCGGTCGATCCGAACCTCTGCGTCTGGGGCGTGGGGGTCAGCAGCTACGACCAGGGAACGGGCTTCCGGTTTACCGAGGCGGTGCTGGACAAGGCGGCTGGGGCGTTCGACCACGTGGGCAGCCATCCGTACCCCTGGAGCCACTACATCGGCAATGGGCGGATGGCCCAGGACGCTGAGGAAGGCGAGATGGCGGGAAAATGCCGGACCACCCTCGATCTGCTCGAGAAGTACGGCAAGCCGCGGACGATGTCCATCGGCGAACTCGGCTGGGCGCTGCACCTCTCGGAACCGCCGCTGGGGCCGGATTCGATCGCGTTTGCCGAAATGATGAGCCAGGCGCACATCATCGCCCGGTCGGTCGAGGAACTGCGGCAGGTCTATTGGTTCACGATGGACGCGCACGACGAGGGCGGCTACTGGTATGGCCTGCTGCGCGGATGGCCCGATCCGCTCTACCCGCTGCCCGCAGCCTGCGCGTACGCGACGTGCGCCGCGATGATCGACCACACCAGGCCGGCAGGTCCGCTGGCGATGAATCCGACGATCCGGGCGTGGCGGTTCGACCGGACGGACGCCGATCTGTCGGTGTTCGCCCTCTGGGCGACCGATGAGGAGATGGAAATCCTCGCGAAGCTGCCCGAGTCGGCCAAGGTGATCGATTCCTACGGACGCAGCCTCGACGTCGCGAACGGCAAGGGGTTCGCCCTGTCCGGGCTGCCGGTCTACATTGCGACTCCGCAAGCCGATGCCGATCGCACCGTGGCCGCCCTGGAGGGTGCGCAGACCAAAGCCTCGCGCGATCTGCGGATCAGCCGTCCGCGGCTGGTCTCGGACCGCCTGATCGAGGCGACGGTCACGAACTACACGAATAAGCCGATCAAGGCCAAGGTGAGTTTCAGCCAGGCCGCAAAGGAATATCTGGTCAACCCCGGACAAGAGGCGCTGCGACTGGCCGTCACCCCCCTACCGGACGATCCCGCAGCCAAGCCTGTTCCATTGGTTCTGGAATGGGAAGGCGGCCGGGACCAAGCCGACGTACGGGTCGATCTGGCTCCGATCGTCGATCTCCGCAGCGACGGATCATACGAAGAGAAAATCGCACGCCTTCGAGCGACGCCGCCGTTGACCCGGACCGAGCGGACGGCGGTATTGCCGTCGGACCCGACCATCCCGTGGAGCGGACCAGCCGACCTGGGCCTCAAAACCTGGTTCGGTGGAGATGATCAGGCCCTCTACATCGCTGTCGAGATAACCGACGACCTGCACTGCGTCCCATTTACCGATGAGGGCTACTGGCAGTCGGACAGCCTGCAACTGGGGATCGATCCGCACAACGACTCGACGGCCAACTACGATGAGAACGATACCGAACTGGGCTTTGCCGGAGCGACGGACGGCGAACCCGCAGCCCGGATATCCGCCCCCGTTCCCGGCCCGCTGGCCTGCAAGCATCTGAAGATCGAGCGGGACGAGACGGCCAAGACAACCCGCTACCAAGCCGTCATCGGCTGGGACATCGTGCTGGGCAAAAACGCGGGCGACCCGCGGGGCACGGTGATGGCGATCAACCTGATCGCCAATGACAACGACGGCCAGGGGCGGGCCTGCTGGATCGGCCTGACCCCCGGAATCGGCGAGGAAAAGCGACCCGCGCAGTACCTTCGTTTTGTCGTGCGATAAACCGCCAAGAAAGCTGTTGACAAACATGCGGGGCATGATAAAACCGTGCAGAATTGTTAACAGTTAACAATCATGGAGACCTCTCGCATGCAATCCCTCAACGGCACTTGGAAGCTGGCACTCGATTCGAAGAACATCGGTCGTCAGGAACAGTGGTTCGCAGCGGTTCGACCGGAAGCCCAGGACGCCCCGGTTCCGGGGATCATCCAACAGGTGTTTCCGGACTGCTACGGCGTGGCTTGGTACTGGCGGACGTTCACACCACAGCAGAATGCCGGTAGCGACGAGCGATACTTGCTTTCATTCAATGCCGTTGACTATATCGCCGACGTGTGGGTCAACGGCCAGCCGGTCGGCGGCCATGAGGGCAGCGAGACGCCGTTCGTGCTGGACGTGACCGGGGCGATTGAGCCGGGACAGGAGAACCTGCTGGCGGTGCGGGTGCTGAACCCGACGGACGACCCGATCGACGGGGTCAAGCTGGCGGAGATCCCCCACCGCAACAAGGAAGCCCGCGAGTACATGCCGGGCCGGTCGTATAACGTCGGCGGGATCATCGACCGCGTGACGCTGACGGCGGCGCCGGCGGTGCGGATCACGGATATCTTCGCCCGGCCGCAGTGCAGCGACGGGTCGATCCCGGTCACGGTGACGGTGCACAACGACACCGGCAAACCGGTTGAGGGTCAACTCGCCGCTGTGGTCGGGCAGGCCGCGGGCGGATCGACGCTGACCGAGGCGGCTGTCTCGGGCCGGTTCGATCCGGGCGACAGCACGCACGAGCTGGTCCTGAAGCTCGATGAGTTCGAGCGGTGGGACCTGGACAACCCGGCGCTGTACCGGGTCGAGGTGGAACTGACGGCCGGCGACGGACGGTTCGTCCACAGCCGGATGGTGCGCTGCGGGTTCCGCGAGCTTTGCATCAAGGACGGCTACTTCCACCTGAACGGGCGGCGGATCTTTCTGAAATCGACGCACACGGGCAACCACTTCCCGATCGCCCAGATCAGACCGGTCGACCCGGACCTGATGCGGCGGGACTGCATCATGCTCAAGGCCAGCGGCTACAACTGCATACGGTTCATCGCGGGAATGAGCCTGGCTGAGCAGATGGACTTCTGCGACGAACTGGGGCTGATGGTGTATGAGGAGTGCCTGGCCGGCTGGTGTCTGGCGGATTCGCCGGATATGAAGCGGCGGTTCGACCTGTCGGTGCGGGAGATGGTGCTGCGGGACCGGAATCACCCGTCGATCACGATCTGGGGCCTGCTGAACGAGACGCCGGACGGCCCGGTCTTCCGCCACGCGGTCGATACGCTGGGCCTGGTCCGATCGCTCGACAATACGCGGCTGGTCCTGCTGGCCAGCGGGCGGTGGGATTGCCAGCCGTCCATCGGGTCGGTGAGCAACCCCGGCAGCGACACGTGGCAGTACGAGTGGGGCATCGAGGGCCCCAACGCCAAAGCCGTCATCAACACGTGGGACTTGAATCACGGTGGGTACTTCGACAAGATGGGCGACGCCCACGCCTACCCGGCTGTGCCGCACCCGCCGGTGACGATCAACTTCCTCAAGAACCTCGGCAAGGACACCAAGCCGGTGTTCCTCTCGGAGTACGGCATCGGCAGCATGCTGAACGTGATCCGCGGAACGCGGAAGTATGAAGAATGGGGCGCAAGGCCCGACCTCTCGGACGCCACCCTGTTCCGCACGATGGCCGAGAAGCTGGAGAACGACTGGAAGCGGTGGGGACTCGAGGGCACGTACGCGTTCACCGAGCACCTGCTGCACGACAGCGAGGCGCTTCACGCCCGGTGGCGCAGCCTGGGATTCGACCTGATCCGCTGCAACCCGAAGATCTGCGGGTTCAACCTGACGGGTATCCTGGATCACGGGATCACCGGCGAAGGGGCGTGGCGGTTCTGGCGGGAATGGAAGCCGGGGATCTGCGACGTCCTGTCCGACGGCTGGGCCCCGCTGCGGTGGTGCCTGTTCGTCGATCCGATGCACGGGTACGCGGGCCGGCGGTTCAAGATCGAGGTGCACCTGGCCAATGAGGGCGTTTTGGGCGCGGGCGAGTATCCGGTGCGTCTGGCGGTTCAGGGGCCCAAGGGCAAGGTATGGGAGAAGCGCCTGACGTTGACGATCGCCAAGCCGCCCAAGGGACAGGAGCCGCCGCTGGCCATGCCGGTGTTCTGCGAGGAGGTGGAACTCTCCGGTCCGGCGGGCGAGTACCTGCTGGCCGCGGAGATGGAGCACGGCGGCGCGCCGACAGCCGGGCGCAAGACGTTCTTCATCAGCGATCCGGCGTCACTGCCCAAGGTGGACAAAGCGGTCACCTTGTTCGGTGTCGATGAGCGGGTCGAGGAGTGGCTCAAGTCGCGGGGCGTAAAAGTCCGGCGGATGGGCAAAACGCGGAGTACCGAAAAGCAGGTGATCCTCGTGGGCAGCTCGCCGTCGCTTCAGAAGGATGAGGCGGGCTGGCGAAAGCTGTTGGACCTGATCGCCCGCGGTTCGGTGGCGGTATTCGCCTATCCCGACTGCTTCGCCCGCGGCGAGGAGAACCAGAAGGTCGGCAAGCTGGAGCGCAAGTGCGCGTTCAAGACGTCGGTGCGAACGTTCCCGGTCGAGAACGCAGCGGAGGAGGAATGGGAAGTCTTCTCCAACGAATACTGGGACGGGATCCACTACCTGATCTCCGAGCTGCCGAACGACACCTACAAGGTGGAGCTGGGCTTCTGCGAAGGGTATCAGCCGACGTTGGACATGCGGGTATTCAACGTGGAGATCAACGGCAAGCGCGTTCTGGAAGATTTCGACATCGTCAAAGAGGCCGGCGGATGGAAGCGGGCGTTGACGCGATCGTTCGACGTGCCTTCGCGCAAGGGCGAGATCGAGATCAAGTTCGGACACGTCAAAAGCGCGCCGTCGCTGTGCCGGCTGCGGGTCTACAACGGCAAAGGCAAACTGGTGGTCGAGGACGCCGCGGTGGTACAGGGCAGGAACACCACCTACTGGCTGCCGCTGCAGAAGTGCGGCCAGGTGCAGCGGTTCGCCGACTGGCTGTACCACAAGGAGTGCGTGGCCAAGCGGCACCCGGTCTTCGACGGGATCAAGGGGCCGGGCATCATGGACTGGGACTACTACGGCCCGGTGATCTCGAACCGGCTGCTGGTGGATCAGGACGAGCCGGAGGAAGTGCTGGCGGCGGCGTTCGCCACCGGCTACGCCACACCCGGCGGATACGCCTCGGGCATCATGATGGCCGTCCACCGGTTCGGACACGGACGATTCATACTCAACACGTTCAACATTCTGGAGAACGTGGACAGCAGTCCCGCAGCGGACCGGCTGACGGTGAACCTGCTGAACTACGCCGCCGGCCTGGCGGAAGGGAAGCTGGAAGAACTGCCGCGAAACTTCGACGAGACGCTCAAGGCGCTCGGATACACGCAGTAGAGAGAACAACTCGGAATAAGACCCGCTGGTCGCCAGAAAGGCGGTGCAGGCGTGATACAGACGCTCAGTAACGGCTGGAAGCTGACGGTCGATCCGCGGAATGTCGGGCGGGAGGAGCGATGGGCTGCGACCGTTCGGCCGGAGGCGCAGGATGCGCCGGTGCCGGGAATCATCCAGCAGGTGGTTCCGGGATACCACGGCGTGGTGTGGTACTGGACGCGATTTCGCCCGGTGCGGAAGGCCGCCGAGCACGAGCGGTATCTGCTGGCCTTCGGCGCCGTCGACTACCTGTCCCAGGTGTACGTCAACGGCGTGGAGATCGGCGGACACGAGGGCGGCGAAACGCCGTTCGTGCTCGACGCGACGGCGGCCATCAAACCGGACGCCCAGAACCTGCTGGCGGTGCGGGTGCTCAATCCGATGGAAGAGCCGATCGACGGGGTCAAGCTCAGCGAAATCCCCCACCGCAACAATCCGAGCGGGCCGCCACAGCCTGGAGCGGGAATGAATACCGGCGGGATTATCGAGACGGTGCATCTGGAGATCGCTCCGGCGGTGCGGATCACGGACATCTTCGCCAGGCCCGACGCCAGGACCGGGCGGATCGACGCGACGGTGACGGTGGTCAACCAGAGCGGATCGGAGGTCTCAGCGGCGCTGGCGATGATCGTCGGACCGGCGGCGGGCGGCGAGATAGAGGATGCGACGAGCGACAACGTCGCGTGCCCGCCGGGCGAGAGTATCCACGAACTGCACGTGACCATTCGCGAGCCGCGGCTGTGGGACATCGACGACCCGCAGTTGTACCGTGTGACGGCAAGCCTGACGGCGGGGCCATACCGCCACGACCGAACGGTCCGGTGCGGGTTCCGCGATTTCCGGGTCGAGGATGGTTTCTTTCGGCTCAACGGCCGGCGGATCTTCCTGAAATCGACGCACACCGGCAATCACTTTCCGATCGGCCAGATCGTGCCGCCGAACCGGGACCAGATGCGGCGTGACTTTATCATGGCCAAGGCGGCCGGCTACAACATGGTGCGGTTCATCGCGGGCTTGGCCCATCCGGAGCAGCTCGACTTCTGCGACGAGATCGGTTTGATGGTCTACGAGGAGTCGAAGGCGGGCTGGCTGTTGGCGGATTCGCCGCACATGCGCCAGCGGTACGATGCGTCGACGCGCGAGATGATCGTGCGGGACCGCAACCATCCGTGCGTGACGATCTGGGGCATGCTCAACGAGACGTGGCCGGGCCGGGTGTTCAACCACGCCGTCGAGGCGCTGGAGATGGTCCGAGAGTTGGACGAAACGCGTCTCGTGCTGCTCAACAGCGGACGCTTCGATCACCAACCCAATATCGGATCGGCCGCGAACCCCGGCAGCCGCCGGTGGCAATACCTCTGGGGCGATGAGGGCGAGGGCAAGCCAACCGACACGACTCCGGAAAACTACTACCGCCACATGGGTGAGATCCACATCTATCCGCCGCTGCCGCACCCGCGAGAAACGATCGACCTGATCCGCGGGCTTGGCCAGGTCAACAAGCCGATCTTCTTCTCGGAGTACGGCCTGGCCAGCGTGATGAACGTGATCGACGAAATCCGCCGTTACCAGCAGGTCGGAGCGAGAACCGACCTGGAGGACGCGACGTTGATCCGTTCGATGGCTGAGCGGTTCGAAGCCGACTGGCGGCGATGGGAATTCGACAGTACCTGCGCGTTTCCCGAGCATCTGCTGCGGGCCAGCCAGGAAAAGCACTTCAAGCTTCGCCGGCTGGGCTTTGACATGATCCGCTCGAACCCCGGAATCTGCGGCTACAACCTGACCGGCATGCTGGACCACGGCTTTTCGGGCGAGGGCGTCTGGACGTACTGGCGGGAATGGAAGCCCGGCTGCGCCGACGCGATGACCGACGGCTGGGCCGACCTGCGATGGTGCCTGTTCGTCACGCCGCAGCACGTGACGGCGGGCAAGCCATTTACCGTCGAAGCCGTGCTGGCTAACGAGGACGTGCTTGGACCGGGAACGTATCCGGCGCGGTTCCGCATTTTGGGAGACGACGGGATCGTCTGGGAGAAGTCCGCCGACGTGACGATACCGCAGCCGCCGGCGGGCAAGGACGGGCCGCTCGCTGTGCCGGCGATCAAGGAGCAGGTAACGCTGGACGTGCCGGCGGGCCAGTACCTGCTGGCGGCGGAACTGGAACACGGCGGCGCGCCGCGAGGCGATCGGCTGGAGTTCCCCGTCTCGGTCGAACCGGATCGCTCGAAGGTCAAGCGGCGGGTTCGGGTCTGGGGACTTGACGAGAGGATAGTGCGATGGCTGGAGGAGCGTAACGTAGCGTGCCAACCGTTCGACGGCCGACCCTCGAAGCAGCGGGAAGTGATACTCGTTGGGCAGTCGGATGCGATGCACGACGACGTCAAAGGCTGGCGGCGGTTGGCCGAGGCGACGGCCCGCGGCGGCTGCGCGGTGTTCCTGTCACCCGCGGCGTTTGTGAGAATACTGGAGAAACCGAGAGTCGGACGGTTCGCTCGCGAGGGCCATCACGGAATCTCCAACCGGCAGTTCGAGGTCGCCAACGTCTCGCCGGAGGAACACGCGGTCTTCGCGAAGGAGTTCTACGGCAACCTGGTCTGGCGGTGGTCGGATGTGCCCGAGGGCGAGTACACGATCGAGCTGGGTTTCTGCGAAGGATACGTCGGCACACCCGACGAGCGAGTCTTCCACGTCGCGATCAACGGCCGGAGAGTCCTGGAGGACTTCGACATCGTCAAGGAGGCGGGCGGACCGCGCCTTGCTGTATTGCGAACGTTCAAATGCACAGCCGACAAAGGCCAGGTCGAGATAAAACTCCTGACCGGGCGGGCCAACGGGCCGTCGGTCAGTCGGCTGAGAATCTACGACAGCCAAGGCCGCTTGATCCTGGAGGACACGCCGGCGACGGTGCGGACCGACCCCACGGGCTGGTTGCCGCTGGCGAACAAGGGCACGTGCGGCTGCCCGCACGGCGACGACCTCTACCACAAGGAAACCGCCGGCAAGCACCACGCGGTCTTCGACGGCCTCCAGACCGGCGGCATGCTCGAGTGGGACTACTGGGGACCGGTGATCAGCCACCTGCTGTTCGACGGCCAGGACAAACCGGACGAGGTGATGGCGGCGGGATTCGGCCCGGGCAAACCGATCCCCACCGGCTACCTCTCGGGCACCGTCCTCTCTTCGCATCGGTTCGGCGAGGGACGGTTCTATCTCAACGCGTTCCGCATTCTCGAAAACCTGGGCAGCCATCCGGTCGCCAACCGGCTGCTGCTCAACCTGATCGACCAGGCAGCGGCATGGTCTACCGGTCCAGCCGCCGCATTGTCCGAGGGCTTCGAACAAACACTGAGAACCATTGGCTATGCAAAGGAACCGTCATGAGCGCGCCGAAGTTCGACATTCTGGAGATTCCGTGGGAGTTGGTGGCCCGCGGCAGACAGAAGCTGCGCAAGGTCTGGGCGAGGGAAGACCTGGACCTGCACGATCCCGGATTGCTGGTCTCGTGGGATCGGCCGCCGGACGGACTGAACGGGACCGCCGCCCGCCGCATCCGCGACGCGGAACTGGACGTCCGCTGCCAGTTGAACCACATCCGGGCCGAGATCGAACACCTCGAGGCCGGGCCGGAAATCGGCACCGTGTCAACCAACATGCCGAGCTTCAACATGGTGCACTTCGGCACCGGCCCTCTGGCCACGGCGTTCGGCGCCAAATGGATCGTCCGCGAGGACGATCAGCCGTTCTTCGAACCGGCCGTCCACACGCCGCAGGAAGTGATGAACCTGACCAAACCCGACCTGCACCGCGACGGCATCCTGCCGCTGATCCTCGAGCGGATCGACTACTATAACGACGCAAACCCAAGGCAAGGTGCCGCAGACCCCGTGCGACACCGCCGGGCCGTGGTCCATCGCCACCCAGATCTGGCACTACGAGGACATGCTCGAAGCCATCTGCACCGCGCCGGAAGCCGTGCACTACCTGCTGGACCTCGTGACCGACTGCATCATCGAGTTCTACAATATCCAGGAGACGCGGATCGCCCGGTGGAGCGGCGCGCACGTCTCGTTTCCCTGGCCGTGGTATCCCAAGGGAATCGGACTCGGCGACGACTGCATGGTCACCGTCTCGCCCGCCCTGTGGGAAGAGTTCTTCCTGCCTTACAACAACCGTCTTGCCCGGGAGTACGGCGGGGCGTTCTACCACTGCTGCATGACCTACGACAACCACCTGATGTCCCTGACCAAGACCGAAGGCTTTATGGGATTCGACGCCGTGCCGACCTATAACCGGATCGAAAAGATCGACGAGGCCCTGGCCGGACGCGGAGCCTGGACGTGGACCGTCGGCGGACGGCACATGGGCGTCGGCCCCGCCCAGATGGCGCGGACGCTCGAGTACATCCAACGCTTTCGCGGTCGCGTGGGCCTGTTCCTCGGAACCGACGGAAAGGACCGGGCCGAAGCCATCGACTCGGGCAAGCGTCTGCTGGATTCCCTCTAGCGCGGGAAGATAACCCTGATACACGACAATCGAACAATCGAGCTTTCCGCGGAGCACATCGCAGCCAGAGACCGCCGGCGGCGGATGGTGTTCAATTTCGACACCGGCTGGGGCGGCGATCCGGAGCTGGACGGATCCGACATTCACGCATGGCTCGAAAAGTGGTTCGAGCGATTCCGAGGCGACCCGCAGAGCCAGCTCGATACGATCTCGTGGTGCTGGTCCGAGGGCGGCTGGGCGCCGTACCCCGGCAGCACGGTCCTGCCCGTCTATGAGGGATATCGCAAGTGGATCGACGCGGGCGTCGACCCGGTGCGGATCTCGCTGGACGAGTCGAAGCAGCGCGGCCTGGAGAACTGGTTCTCGTACCGGATCAACACCGAGAACGACTTTGTGGGTCTGGCCGGCTGGTCAGTGCGGACTCCCACCATGGAGACCCACCCACAGTGGCTGCGGCCCTCCATGTGGCCGCAGTGGAAGGTCTACAACTTCGATATCCCGCAGGTCCGGGCGTACAAGCTGGGGATCATCCGCGAGGCGGTTCAGCGGTACGACTTCGACGGCTTCGAGATCGATTGGCGGGCGGGCGGCGGATGGGCCCTGCCGCAAGGCTGGCGCTGGGACAAGCGGCGGGCCCTGACCGAGTTCATGCGGTCGGTGAGACGGATGACCCTGGAGGAGGAGCGCACGCGGAATCGGCCGGTCCTGCTGATCGCCCGCGTGGGCGATTGCGTCGAAGGCTGCCGCCTTGACGGGTTCGACGTCGAAGCCTGGGCCAAGGAAGGTCTGGTGGACATTCTGGTCGTCGGAGGCCGGTCGATCGACGTCGACATTGCCGGGTTCCGCCAGGCGACCGAGGGCACGGGAGTCCGGATCATCCCGTTCAACGACGACTGCCACGCGTCCAACGGCTATACCCAGCCGCCGATCGAGGTGTTCCGCGGGCAGTTCGCCAACTGGTGGAACCAGAAGCCGGACGGGGTCTGCACGTTCAACTTCTTCGCACCGTGGGCCCCGAACGGCGGCGAGCACTGCTACCGGCAGGTCTGGCGAGAACTGGGCAGTCCCGAGACGCTGCGGCTCAAAGACAAGACTTTCGTGGTGCAGCGGCGGTTCGGCGAGGGCGGGATCGACATCGCCCGGATGGGGAACTACCTGGGCACCAACCGTTTCGCCCAACTGCCGGCGAAGCTGGCAAACGACGGCGATCTCGATACGTCGGTGTTCCTGACCGTCGGCGACGACGTGGCCCAGGATGCCGCCCATATCGAGGAGTTGACGTTGCGGCTGGTGCTTTCCGACCCGTCGGCCGCCCAACTGCCGGCGGAGGCGCGCATCGCTCCGGAACCGTTCATCGCCTGGGATGCGTATCCCAAGCAGGATCTGTTCCCGCCGGCCAAAGGAATCGAGGACGTTCTTGAGGTCACGTTCAACGGCGTGGCCCTGGCCCGCGGGCGGGTGGCGTTCGGCACTTCCCGCTTCGGTTGCGACGACATCCGGCACCCGTTTGTGGCGTTTGACGTGAACCCCGACTGGGTCGCCCTCGGTCGGAACATCGTCGGCGTGCGCCTGAAGGGTGCCGATCGGGCAGGCCAGCAAGAGATGTCGATCGAGAAGGTGGAGTTACACATTCGGTATAGAGACGACCATGCCGGCATTTCGCCGGTTCCGTCACAAAAGGAACAAAGGAATACCTCATGACCAAGCCAACGTCACAGGAAATGTCGATGACGCGGCAGTGGGCCCAGGCGAAGCTCGGGGTTTCGTTGAACGAGGCAACGGAATCGACCGGCAGCCTCACCGCGGTGCACCAGAACTGGCACATCTGCCACAAGAACCGCTCGATCGAGAACACCCCGCTCCAGATCGGCCGCAAAAAGTTCGCCCGCGGCCTCGCAACCCACACGGTCAGCGAAATCATCGTGCGCCTGCCCTCAGCGGGCAAGACGTTCACCGCGAAAATCGGCCGCGACCAGAACTTCATGGTCGCCCACGAACGCACCGACATCGCGTTCGTGGTCGAGGTCGAAGGCAAAGAGGTCTTTCGGTCGCAGGCCTTCTGCGGCGGCGAACCACCGGTGGCGATCTCGGCCCCGCTCAAGGGCGCCCGCCAGTTCGTGCTCCGGGTGGTCGGACAGGCCGATTTCGGCCACGGCGACTGGGCCGAGGCCCGCGTGGAGCTCAAGAACGGCAAGAAACTCTGGCTCGACGAACTGCCGTTCTCAGGCCTGACGCCGGACCTCTCGGAACAACCGCCGTTCTCGTTCACCTACGGCGGCGAGCCCTCCGAAAAGCTGCTCGGCCAGTGGCAGCGGCAGACCAAAATCGAAACGCCGGACGCGACTCGCACGCGCCAGACGACAACCTGGCGCGACCCGCGCAGCGGCCTGCTCGTAACGTGCGAGGCAACGGCGTACTCCAACTTCCCCGCAACCGAGTACGTCCTGTACTTCAAGAACACCGGCCCTAAAGACACGCCGATCCTGGAAAACGTTCGAACGCTGGATGCGCGGTTCTCCCGGGCGGGCGCCGAAGCCGAGATGACGCTCTTCCGCTCGCGCGGCAGCGACTGCAAGGTCGATGATTTCGAGCCGATCGAGCAGAAGCTCGAACCGAAGCAGGAGGTGACGGTGGGCGGCGTCAACGGCCGCTCGTCGACGGCGACCCTGCCGTTCCTGAACGTGCGAACACCGGCCAACGGAGTGATGCTCGGGGTCGGCTGGAGCGGCCAATGGACGGCGACGCTGCGGCGGGATGAAAAAACGAATCTCGATGTCCAGGCCGGACTGGAACGGGTGCATACGGTCCTTCAGCCGGGCGAGAAGATCCGCATGCCGCGAATGCTCCTGTTGTTCTGGCAGGGCGAGGCGATGCGCGGCCACAACCTCCTGCGGCAGTTCATCCTGGCCCATCACACGCCGCAGCCGGGCGGCCGGCAACTGCGTTCGCCGATCGCCCACGGGAACTGGGGCATGCTCCACGTGAACGAGCACCTCAAGCGTATCCGGGCCATGCTGGACCACAACATCCCGTTCGAATACTACTGGATCGACGCCGGCTGGTACGGGGCGTGCCGCCAGGTGCAGGACTGGTGGAATCAAGCGGGCAACTGGTTCATCAACCGCGACCTGTATCCCGACGGCTTCCGCCCAATCAGCGATCTGCTGCACAAGCACGGCAAGAAGTTCCTGCTATGGTTCGACCCGGAACGGGCCTATCGCGGAAGCCAGATCCATCGCGAGCATCCCGAGTGGGTGGTCGATCTGGGCGAACAGGAACCGGTCATGCTGGTTAACCTGGGGATCGACGAAGCGAGACGCTGGGTCACCGACCACATCTCCAGGATGATCGAGGACGAGGGCATCGACATCTACCGCCACGACTCGAACATCGACCCGCTGCCGTATTGGAACAAGATTGAGACGCCCGACCGCGTCGGCATGGCCGAGATCCGCCACATCGAGGGCCTCTACGCGTTCTGGGATGCGCTGCTGGAACGGCACCCGAACCTGGTCATCGACAACTGCTGCAGCGGCGGGCGGCGGATCGATCTGGAAACCACCGGGCGGAGCATTCCGCTCTGGCAGAGCGACTTGCAGTGCTGCCCGTGGTACAACCCGATGGGCAGTCAGACCCAGAACCTGGGCCTCTCGCACTGGGTCCCGCTCCACAGCACCGGGGCCAACCGCGTCGGCGACGAGTACGACTTCCGCAGCGCGGTGGCCAGCGGCTTCGTGTGCAACTGGGCGGGCCTCGGCGATGCGGGCTTTCCGTACGCCGAGATGAAACGGCTGATGGAAGAGGTCTTCGTCATCCGCGACTACCACTACGGCGACCTCTACCCGCTGACCTCGTGCGTGGTCGGCGATGAGGTCTGGCTCGCCTACCAGCTCGACCGGCCGGACCTCAAGTCAGGGATCGTCCTGGCGTTCCGGCGCAAGGATTGCCCGTATCCGGCTCTGTCGGTGCAATTCCGCAGCCTCAAGGCCGCGGCGCGGTATAAAATCAGTTACTCGAACGGGGCCAAAAGCATCACCCGTTCCGGCCGCCAGCTCATGGAGCAAGGGCTGGAAATCCGCCTGGACCAACGGCCCTGCTCGGTCCTGATCCGTTACGCCCAGGTCAAATAGGTCCCAAATAAACCCGATTTTCCGGAGGATGCCATGAAACGCTTGCTGCTCGCGGCGGTCGTTTTCGCCTGCGCCGCTTCGGCGTCGGCCCAATGGTCGGATGTCACGTACGATCTGAACGCGGGCGAGGAAAGCCGCGTCTACGGCCCCGACCGGCACTACACGTCGGTCCGCCCGAAAGACGGGCAGTGGACCTTCTCAGCCGGCCTGGGCAACCACCCCGCAAGCCTGGAGGACGGGCGGATCGAAGTGCATTCGGCATCCGTCGTGCAGTTCGGCAAGTACAACGCCGCCTCCGGCAACGCCGGCCGCAGCAGCCACGTGACGTTCAAGGTGCGGCTCTCGGAACCGATCAGCGGCGCGACATGGCGGATCGGCACCATCGGCCGGAACGTCAGCGCGGGAGCAAAACTCGCCGCCCGGTACAGCACTGATGGCGAGCACTGGACCGACGCCTACGTCTGTCCAGCCGGAGGATCCGGCAACGTGCCGGTCCCTGACCAGGCCCTGCGGTTCGACTCCCCGACCACCGCCCTGTACTTCGGCTGGTATGCCGACGTGCCGGAGGGCCAGACCGGCTGGTGGCTGATCGGAAGCACCGGAGAATTCACGTTCGCGCCGGCCAAACAAAACGCGACGCCGGCCGCCGCGCCCGTGGCCGGCGAGGATATCGACCTCCAGGGCCCGCGTTTCATCCCGAACGAGTTCTTCGGAACCACCACGCACGTCAACTCCGAGGGCACGATGCGGTTGCTGGATGAGCTGAACATCCGGACGGTGTCGATCAACTTCCGCTGGCCGGTTCTGGAGTTCGGCCGCGGAGAATACGCGTGGTCCAAAGAACGCGATTTCGGCAAGGGCAACTGGGTCATCGACAGCGCCGATCTGGGCGTGGAACACGGACTCGACCAGGTTCCGATGATCGACCAGCCGCCGGCGTGGGCGACGGGCGAAAACGGCACCTATCCCAACGACGAATCGGTCGAGGCGTTCGAGGAGTTCTGCTATCAGATCGCCACGCACTACAAAGGCAAGATCAGATACTGGATAGCCAACAATGAACCCGACATGGCCATCTGGAAAGACCGGTTCATCGTCTTCCTCAAGGCGATGCACAGCGGGATCAAGCGGGCCGACCCGGAAAACAAGGTCCTGCTCGCGGGTTTCGCGGGCGTCGAATCGCAGCAGCTCGAAGCCGTCTACCGACTCGGCGGCAAGGACTACTTCGACATCCTGACCTCGCACCCCTACACCCGCCCGCTGCCGCCGGAGGCCGGACTCCTCGAGCGGATGGAGGCCAACTACCGCGTGATGAAAAAGTACGGCGACGACAAGCCGATCTGGATCACCGAAATGGGCTGGAACGGCGTCGAAGCCGACACCCTCGAATACTGCCGTCACCAGTGGCCGGACCACCGGGCCTATTCCTGCACCGAAGAGGAACAGGCGCGGTACCTGGCCCGCGGGCACCTGCTGGCCGCGACCATGCCGTGGGTCGAACGCTTCTTCTTCTTCCACCTCCATCAGGAGCACCCCTACGACCAGGCCCTGCCCGGCGCGGACGGCTACATGGGCCTGTTCAGTCCGTGGATCGACGGAAACGTCCGGCCGAAGGAGGCGTGGTTCGCGGTCAAGACGGTCATCGCGATACTCAACGAGGCCAACTACGTCGGCCAGATCGATATGGGCTCGCGAATCTGGGCCCTGATGTTCGAACGCGACAACGAAACCACGTTTGCGATCTGGAGCCTCGATGACGGCGTGACGCTGACCGTCGATGACGGCTCGGCGATCAAGACCGTGACGGGCATGGTGGGCACGCCGGTGCTGGCACTCGACGGCAAGCTGCCGGTTTCGGGTCGGCCGATCTACGTCAAGACCGACCGGGCCGATCGCGAGGCGTTCGCCGACAAGCTTCGCAACGCGACGATCGAGGGGGGAAAGGTGTTCGAACTGGCGGTCGGACTGGACATGGAACGGACCGAGGCGGCCACACCGTGCATCGACGTGCGGCTGACCAACGTCGGCAATGCAACGCAAAAAACCCCAGCCGTGTTCGTCGAGGTCGAAGAGCCGTGGCAGACCAAGACGGAGAAGGTCGCCGACGGCCACTCCCTCGCCGCCGGCGAGGAAGGCGTCTATCCGATCGAACTCTCCGGGCCGCGGACCGGCGGTGAGGTCGTCTTGCGGGCCAAAGCCCACTTCTTCCACGGCGAACGGTTCCTGCGCGACGAGCGAACTATCCGCTACGTGACCGCCGGCGCCGTGCCAGCCGGATTCAAAGCCGACGGCGACCTGGCCGAGTGGGCCGATGCCACGCCGGTGGCCATCGGCGAGGTCCAGGATCAGCGGGACATGCCCGGCTGGGCCGGACCGGATGACTGCTCCGGCCGATGGTATGCCGCTTGGGACCAGGACAACCTCTACTTCGCCGCCGCGATCCGCGACAACGTCCACGTCCAAAAGACAGATACCGTACATGCGGGCGACATCTGGCGGTCGGACTCGATCCAACTGGCGATCGACGCCGCCGGCGACGCCAAGCCATCGTCCAACGTGCCGCAATACGACAACGTCAACGACTACGAACTCGGCTTCGCCCTCGGCGCCGAAGGCCCGCTGGACTGGATCTGGGTGAGCCCGGGCGATCAGCCGGGCCAAGCGAACTTCAAACAACTGGCCGTGGTCCGCGACGAGACGGCGAAGGTCACCTACTATGAAGCCGCGATCCCGTGGTCCATCCTGAAACTGCCCGGTTCGCCCGAAGGCCGATGGATCGGCTTCAACGTGCTCGTCAACGACGACGACGGCGAAAGCCGTCGCGGCTGGATCAACTGGGCCCCGGGCATCGGAAACTGGAAAGACCCAAGCCTGTTCCCCAAAATGCGGATGGTTAAATAGCGCAGCCGTCGGCGCACGCTCAGTCGGCCTTCTTGTACCTGATGATGCCGGCCGCCGGGCACTCCTTGAGCGCGACCTGAACGCCCTCGATCATCAGGTCGCCGCCCGACATGCGCGTGACCGTTCCCGTATCAGGATCGGTCACGTCATAGTCCGCCTCAGCCGTCAAACCGCGCAACCGGCAGCGAAGCGTCTCCTCGCGGCATTGCTCCCGGCGAAACGCCTGCACGACGCCCTCGCCCAGATCGGGCCGGTCAAACTGCCAGGCCAGCCATCTATCCGCGTCGAGACTGTACGGCGTAAGCGGATAATAATCGCCGGTAAAACACCGGCGAACGGCAAGATATTCTCTGAGAATGCGCCGAAAGACATCGACGTCGATCCGCTCGCGCACGTCCGCCGGTTTGCCGCCCGCCCACGTCAGCACCATGGCCGGAGCATAGCCGCTGCGCAGGGCGTACGGGCCGAAACGGGCGGACAGCGGCACCGCCGCCGCGTGCAACGGAAGCCACAACGACAGGCCATACGTCATCCCCTGGCTCGACGCCGGGTCGAACTCATGGCTGGCCTGGCTGTCCGAACGCCAGAGGATGGCGCTGCGCTTGATCGTCTCCAGATCGAGCTTCCGGCCGCCGCAGCCGCAGTTGTCGATCAGCAGATCCGGATCGCGCTCCAGCAGCCCGTCCCAAAAGGCGTAAAAGCCTTCATTGTAGCGAATCTGCTTCATCCCCAGACGGTCGGGATCGCTGCTCCGTGGCCAGATGTGCGTACCGTCGACGCGAAAGACGTCGATGCCGTACTCGGCGATGATCCGGGCGTAATAGTCGATCATGAAGGCGTTGACCTCCGGATCGCCGTGATCGAGGCCGTAGAACACCTGGTCGCCGAAAATCTTGTCAGAGAACGGCTCGCCGACCCACTCGGGATGGTCCCTGGCGATATCCACGCCGGGATACACGCTGTTGGGCACGAACCACAGCAGGAACTTCATGCCGTGCTGCCGGGCGGCGTCGGAAACGGGCCGAATGCCGTCGGGAAACAGGTCCGGGTTAGGCTTGCGATCGGACTGGTGCGCAGCCCACTCGCCGTCGGCCTCGCCGCACCACTTCGCATCCATCCAGTAGCAGTCGACCGGCAGATCGTTCTGGACATACCACTCCATGTCCGCGATATGCCCCGCGGCGTTCATCCAGTTGCCCCACACGCAATGGGCGATCAATCCCTCAAACGGCCTGCCGCCCGGACGCGGCGAGTAGTATTCCAACAGCAATCGCCGCCACCGGTTGTGGGCGTCGATGCGATCGCCGCTCCAGAACAATACGAGCACGCGAGGCGAGCGAATCTTCTCGCCGGGCCGGAGCTTCAGATGCAGACCGTCCATCCCGTCACGGATACGGACCCCGCCCTCCGAAACGCGGGCAAACTCAGCCGTCCAGGGCCCCGTCCACCCCAAAGCGGCGATCAGGCCCTCGCTTCCCGTCTGGAGATTGAAAAACGGCATAGATTCGACGGAGGGGCTTCCGCTTGGCTCGTCGCCCGATGTGCATGTGTGCCAGCCATGGGAGTGCAGATTGACCGTCTGACCGGGCTGAATGGGCGTGGCAAGCGGCTGATAGTCGCCAAACTCGCCCGCGCTGCCTTTGGCATGGTGAAGGACCGGACCCTCACTCCCAGCGTCGGTCGCCAAATCGATCGATTTCAGGCCTTCCAGAACGAGGGTGTCATCTTTTCCAACGTTCTCGAAATGAACGATCCACTCCACGGCCGCCCAATCGGCATACTCGATGCCCTCGCAGATGACCCGCAGGCCGCTCCGCGGGTCGGTCCACGTTCGCATATGGCGAACACGCCCGTCGTCGATGCGATTGCTATCGACCCCATGAGGCCACGCGGCCAAACACTCAGCGGATGACCGGTTGCCATAAACGAACGAAAACGGGAGCGACGCCGCTTGGCCGCGCAGCCCATCCACGACCCGACTCTGTATCGTGTGCATGTCAATTGATCCTCAACATCCCGTGGTATGATCGGGACATCCGCGGAGTACGTCAAGAGGCTGGAATTCGCCGGGCGAGAAACCCGGCGATGATCGCCGAACGCCATCAGGTGGCAAATCGACGATCGTGAGAAAACACTGGAATCTCCCTTAGAAATAATAGCCAGTAGTGGCCGACTGGTCGCGCTGAGGCGAAAACGCTTTTCCGTCGTCTGAAGACAACGAACCGTCGGAAGGAGCAGATCATGTCTGGCCGATCCCGGAGTCCTCTGGCTGTGGTTGGAGTGTGTCTTCTGTTGACGTGGTTCATCGGCACGTGGATCCCCGGCTGCGGAGGGCCCGGTCTCGAAGACCCCAATGACACCGTCGAGAAGCTCTTTCCAGCCAAGGATGTCGAAACGGTTCGCAACGCCGCCGTCGCGTTCGACGAACTGCTCAAGACCAACTCGCGTGAGGCGGCCCGCACCGCCCTCGTCCAGAAACTCCTGAATGAGGACGAAAACGTCGACTCCGCCCAGCTGTTCGAGGACGGCTACAGCATCTACATCGAATTTAAGGACGGCTGCGCCGGCATCGTCGATACCACCGACCATGCCGCCTTGCTCGAACGCGCCGACGAACCCGATAACGGGCCCTGGACCCAGTCCGACGCCGTTGCCAAGCACGCCGATGCCGGATCGCCCGGAGCCAGGTCGCCGACCGCCGATCGCCGCTTCGCCGCCAAGTCCAGCGACGGCCTGGATCTCCAGACTCCCGGCTCGCGCACCGTCAAGATCATCGACGCCGCCGGCGTCACCACGCCCTACTGCAAGATCATCGCCCAGAACGCCCGTCAGATGCTCCTCGACCGCGGGTGGGACGAGAACGATATCTCGCTCAAAACCCGGACCGACACCAGCGTGACTCCGCAGGATTTCTTCCAGCTTAACGACGCCGGAATCGTCATCCTCATCGGGCACACCTACCACGGGACCTCAAAAAAGACCGGCCAGATGATGTACTTCTTCCAGTGCTGTGCGAACGCGGACTTCACCGGCGTCGACGGCGCCCAAGCCCAGGCCCTCTATGAGAAGATGCGCGACGAAAAGAAACTCCTCGTCACCACCGCCACCGATGATGCAACCGGCGAACAGGGCGAGCAACTGGTTTTCCGCAGCGACGCGTTTGGAGAAAACTTCGCCGGCAACTTCCCCAACAGCTACGTGCACCTGGTCTCCTGCTCTTCCTGGCAGTACCGCGACGAATTCAAGCAGGCCGGCTGCGGCAGCTTCACCGGATGGGACGGCCGCGAGATCTGGCGCGACGGTTGCGACGGTCTCCTCGGTTCGCTGTTCGCCATGATGCACCCCGATGGGGCCATGACCGACGCACAGGCCCACGCCGCCATCGCCGAATGGGGCTACGGCGTCAGCCATCCTGATCCGCAGCCCTCCATTCTCATGCAGGAGCCCGGCGAGAAGGCCTTCTACCTGCCCGCCTGGCTCCAAGCCGAGGTGGATATCTCCACCCTGCCCGAGGAGACCGACAAGCTCGTCGTCGAGATCGCCTACAGCGATGACTGTCCGCCCGAAACCTTCGAGTTCTCCCTCGCCGAGCTGGAGGCCGACGACGGCACGATCGATCTGGGCGACGTGTTTCCGGTCGATGCGACGATGACCCTCAAGGCCCTGGACGCCGAAGACGCCCTGCTTAAAACACGCGACATGCTGGTCGCCTTCGAATGCGGCAGAAACGAGGAGGAACTGGCCTTCTGCCTCGGAGATCTCGACCTGATGTTGGGAGCCTACCCTGCCGAAGGCGACGGCGCCGTCCACCACATCGACGTGTCCTTCGACTATGCCAGCGACGAACTGACCGACCCAGCCGCGGTCCAGGTGACGCCAAGCGACGAGTCGATCACCGCCTGGACCAGGCTGGAGGCCGGCGCCGGAGCCCTGACCACCACAGCCTACAATGCCGTCGGCGAAATCGTCGGACGCAGCGAAACCGTCCTGTCGGTCGATTGCGGCGAAAACGTCCAGGACGTCTGCTACGGCTGGATCAAGGTCCAGGCCGACGAACTGCCGCCGGATGCCGAGCGGGTGGACATCCAAGCCGACGGCGGAGCGGCCGGAGACCTCACGGGTACGTTCGCTCCGGGCGAAGCGGTCTACCTCTACGGATACGACGTTGGCGACACCGTGGAGATCGACGCCGACGTCTTCGGGGCGTACGATTCGGACCTGGGCTCCGATTCGACCACCGTCACGATTGTCTGCGGCGAGAACCTTGCCGTCGTCGGGGTCTATCAGTACGGCATCGCCATGTCCGCCGACACCGAGGAGATCCCCGCCGACGGAACCACCGCTGCGACCGTCACCGCCACCCTCCGCAAGTGGGCCGAAGGCGACGTCCTGGCCCCCACCGGCGACCCGATCCCCGGCAAACAGGTCGAGTTCTTCACCGATTTCGGCGACCTCGCCGAGCCCACCACTGCCACCTCCGGCGCCGACGGCAAAGCCACCGTCCAACTGACCGGAACCGCCAACGGCATCGCCTGCGTCGGCGCCGCCGTCACCGCCGACCTCGTCGAATCGAACAACCGGGCCGTCGTCGCCATCGGACAGGTCGTCCGCATCCTCCCCGAGGAAATCACCATCAACTACGACCAGATCGCCGAAATGACCGCCGACGTCAGGCCCACCCCGGCCGAGGACACCCATATCGTCTACTACTGGAGGATTAAGTCCTCCTTCGGACACCTCAACGGCGGGACCCCCGACGCCTTCCACGAATTCGTCGAGACCGACCAGCCCGCCTGCGTCTACCGCCCTCGCGGAAACGGTGAGGCCGTGGACGCCAACCGCCAGATCCTCGAACTCACCGCCTTCCGCGTCGAAAACGGCAACCGTACCCTCCTGGGTACCGCCCAGGCCAAAATCGCCGTCGTCGCACCCACCAGCATCGAACTCCCCGTCGCCTACTTCGAGTGGCAGGGGACCGAGCCCGCTGGTCAGGAGCAGATGTACTGGATCAACGCCGGGTGGACCTGGGATCCCATGCCCAAAGCCGTCCAGTACGACATCATGCTCCATACCAACGGCAACGATCCCGACGGCGTGCCCGATGATGGCGACGTCTGGGTTAAGACCGGCGATGAGTACAGCGACACTGAGGACTACTACTACATCAACTACCCGCGAAGCAAGAAGTTCCACATCGGTCCCGGATGGGGCAGCGTGCAGGAGGAGATGCAGACCCCCTACGACTACATCACCAACCGCACCGCCGGATGGACTATCACGGTCAAACCGAGATATGAATAGGCCTCGTCAGCGACGCGGACGCACGGTGCCCCTCCCGCAGGCCCTGCGACCCGATCCTGCCGCAGCACGATCGTCACGGCCGGCAGCCCGCTCAGTAATCGAGGGTCAGGATCCGACCGCTCGTGAAGCTGAAAAAAACGTCCTTGTCAGCCAGCCTCACGCCTTCGCCGAGGTCGCTCTCGCGCCTGCCCGCGGCCCTGAGGCAGGTCGGACAGACCATCAGGATCGCCCCGTTGCGACGAAGAGTCTGAAGCTTCTCTCGCAGCCGGCCGTAAGGCTGGACCTGGAAATTCGGCGCATCTCTCAGCAACACCCTCACGCCCTCCAGATCCGCATAGACCAGAACCGGCCGATCCGCACTCATGATCTCAGCCATCTGCAGGGCCATCAGCACGGCGCGGGAGTTGTCCAGCCCCTTGCTCAAATGGATGAACACCCCGTCGCCCCCCACCGGCTGAGTCGTCTGGGCGACGCCCTGGTAAACCGCCACTCCGATCGCCAGCACGGCGACCGCGCCGATCAGTTGGATTCTTCTCGCCTTGCCCATCGCGTCGCTCCTTTAATTACGGCAAACGTCAATGACCGGGCCGCCCCACAGCAGCCCCCCTGCCGCAGATTATACCCGTTCGCCGCAAGGCGACAAGCGCAGCTTGCCGGACCTTCGCATCGGCCGTACAATAGACTGGCTGAACCGGGTGGGCCGGTCGTTGCAGGAGTCGCGTGCGATCCCCAATGGCGGAAAACTCCGAGTGCATACCGACGCTGAGGCTGCTCGACCGCGGCGGCAGCGCGGTCGAAGGCGACCCGATCGCCCGGGCGGCCGGCATGCTCAGATCAGGCAACGTCCTGGCCGTCAAGGACCCGTGCGGATTCCACCTGATCTGCGACGCCGTTTCCACAACCGCGGTGCGGCGCCTGCGACAGTTGCTCCCCCGCCCCTACGCCCCGCTGGCCGTCATGGTCGCCAACACCGAAACCGCCGAGCGATGGTGCGAACTCGACGGCCATGAGCGCAGCCTCCTGGACGACCCGATCCGGCCGATCGTGATCCTCCGACAGAAGCCCGCACAGACTGCTCTGCGCGACATCGCGCCGGGCCTCGATACACTGGGTGTGCGGCTGCCGTACGCACCGCACCATCACCGCCTGTTCGCCCAAGGACTTGCAGCGTTGGTCTACACGGGAGCCGGAATCGCCCACGACCGGGAGGCCCAGAACCGATTCCGCTGCCTCGTGGATGGCTTCCTGACCCACGATCAGCCGCTTGAACGAAGCATGCCCGAAACGGTGCTTCAGCCGCGAAACGCGGGCCGCATGGTCCTGCGCCCCGGCCGCGGACTCTCCCCGCAAACCTTCGACCTTGGCCAAACCGCTCCGGACCCGATCCTGGCGGTGGGAACCGACAACAAGAACACGGTCGCCCTCGTCGAGGGCGGCCGCGCGGTGGTCAGCGAACAGATCGGCGATCTGGCCGACGACGCAGCCTTCGGAAGGTTCAAACAGGTCATCGCCGAGTTAACAGGATCTCTGAAACATCCTCCGCGATCCATCGCCGCCGATCTGGATGGCGACGGCCGCGCCGCCCAATACGCCAACCAGCAACTCGAACTCGAAATGATCCAGGTCCAGCACCACCACGCCCACGCCGTCTCCTGCATGGTCGAACACGGCCTGAACGAACCGCTGATCGCCGTCGTCGCCGACGGAACGGGACTGGGACCGGACGGCACGCTGTGGGGCGGCGAACTCCTCCTGGCCGAACGCGCGGCGTTCCAGCGGCTCGGCCACCTCCAGTACTACCGCCTGCCGGGAGGGCGCACCGCCGCGAGGCAGACCTTCCGACCGGCCCTGGCATTGCTGCACCAGGTCTTCGGCGATCAGACGCTGACCCATCCGGTCGCAGCCGAGCTCTGCCCGGACCGCCGGATCCGCAAAGCCATTCTCGATACGATCGTCCGCCAGATCGACTCCCCGCCGACCAGCAGCCTCGGCCGTCTCTTCGACGCCGCCGCGGCCATTACCGGCCTGGCGGGAGTCAACTACCACGCCGCCCACGGCCCGATGCTCCTCGAGGCCCAGGCCAACGGACGAACGGACGAAACCTACGGCTACGAACTGACTCGGCGCGACGGCCTGCTGATCCTGCAGCCGCAGAAGATCATCCGCCAAATGGCCGCCGATGTCGAATCCGCGACCGACCTGAGCCTGATCGCCGACCGCTTCCACAACGCCGTCGCCGCAATGCTGGCCGAAGCAACAGCGGTGCTGGCCAACGAGCGCAACTGCCGGCGGGTCGTGCTCTCCGGCGGATGCTTCGCCAACCGTTGCCTCAGCCGCCGCCTGCGGGAAAACCTCGAACGTTCCGGCCTAGAATGTTATGAACACCGCGAGATTCCCTGCTCCGCCGAGGGTATCTCGCTGGGCCAGGCCGCTTGTGCCGCGGCCCGTCGCATGGCGGATATGCACGATGATTGACAAATCTCAACCGACAACCAACAGCCGGAAAGCGAGTCGCCGATGCCCGATCTGATCGCCAAGGAAAAGAAGGTCCAAGCCGCCCTCGCCGATCTGGCCGCCGACGCCGCCAAACTCAACCGAACCGTGCGGATCATGGAGGTCGGCACAGGACACACCGTCGCCATCCAGCGGGCCGGCATCCGTGCCTTGCTGCCCGAAAACGTCAGACTCATCTCCGGCCCCGGATGCCCGATCTGCACCACCCCCACCGGATATATCGACGGCGCGATCGCCCTGGCCAAACGGCAGAACGTGCTGATCGCCACGTACGAGGATATGCTGCGGGTGCCCGGAACCGAATCCTCCCTCGCCCACGCCCGCGACGACGGCGCCCGCGTGCAAGCCGTCAGCTCCGCCTTCGAGGCGCATCTCCTGGCCAACCACAACCCCGACCAACCGGTCATCTTCGCCGCCGTCGGGTTCGAAGCCTCCGCGCCGACCACCGCCGACGTCCTGACCCGAGCCCGCAACGCGGACCTGCGGAACCTCTTCGTCCTCTCCGCCCACAAACTCATTGTGCCCGCGATGGAGCACGTCGCAGCCGACAACGTCAACCGTATCGACGCCTTCCTCTGTCCGGGCAACCTCAGCGTCATGACCGGCTATCGGGCCTACGAACCCATCGTCGCCCGCCATCGCCGCCCCTGCGTGATCGCCGGTTTCGACCCGCCTCAGATCATCGAAGCCGTCGCCCGCATCGTCGCCCAACTCGCCGACAACGACGCCCGGGTCGAAAACGTCTACACCGCCGCCGTCGGGCCCGACGGCTACGCCCGGGCCTGGGAAATGATCGAACGGGTCTTCCGCGTCGAATCAGCCGAATGGCGAGGCTTCGGCACGATCCCCAACAGCGGCTTGGCAACCAACGACACCTACAAGCGTTTCGACGCCGCACAGGCCTTCGGCATCGACCTCCAGGGCACGGGCGAACGCCCCGGATGCCGCTGCGCCTACGTCATCACCGGCCACATCGATCCGCCCGAATGCCCCCTCTTCGGCCGCGCCTGCACGCCCGAACACCCCGTCGGCACCTGCATGGTCTCCACCGGCGGAGCCTGCCACGCCTGGTACAAATACCGCGGCTGACCGCCGTGCCGTCAGCCACAGGCCGCGCCGCTGCGATGTAGAACCCTCGCGTCCGCGACGCTACACGCCCATCAACGCCTTGCTGACCAGGTCCGCCACGCCCGCCTGATCGCTGTTCTTGCGAAGCCGCTCCAGCTTCTTCGCGTCGATCCGGTCGCAGCACGCGCTGAACCGCTTGAAGTTCCGAATGCTCCGGGCCACCGATTCGGCGTACTGCTTCTCGTTGTCCGTCCCGAACGGCTGAACGTCAAAACCGATCAACCCGCGGTAGTTGTGCTGCTTGAGCACCCACACCGCCGAAAAACAGCCCATCACGTCCGCGTCGCCGAACGCGTAGTCCTGATCGAACGCCGGACGCGACTGGTCGTTCAGGTGCACGTGACCCAGCTTGCCCGCCGCCAGTCCCATCGACAGGTCCAGGGCGTAGCTCAACCCCGCCATCGTCGAGTGCGCCTTCTCCGGATTCAGCCCGACCCACTGGGCGTACTTCGGCTCCATCATCGAGATCAACCCCAGCGCGTCGCCCACCGTCCCGCCGTACATGTAGTTCCGCGGCTCGTTCGGCTTCGGCTCGAAGAGCACCGGAATCATCCGCTCCTCGCCGAACTGCGAAAGCCCGAACTCCACCAGCTCATTGAGCGCGTCCACCATGTACTTCAAATGCGTGACGTGGTCCTTCGCGAACTCGTGGTCGAACCCAGCCGTGCCCACCCAGTAAACGTACACCTCCGCGTCGAGATCCTCGATCCCAGCCGCCAGGTACTTCTTCGAAAAATCGATCGCCATCCGCCGAACCTTCGGATCGGGCGAATCGTACGCCCCGTTGATGAACTCCGGCCGCCGAAACAGGTTCGCGGTCACCATGCCCGTCTTGAGCCCTTCCTTGTCGATCACCTTCCGAAACGCCCTCGCCTGGTCGGCCGGCAACTCCGTGTCGTGAAACTCCAAATGCGTCACGCCCGCCTTCCGCAACAGCGGTAGCTTCTTGGCCAAATCGATCGGCGCCCGCGTGCCCGACGTAAACCGCGACCCGCCGCCGTTGACGTTCCACTCGCCCGCCGCGAACGCCGAACCGAACTTGTGCTGAAACTTCGGAATCATGAACTTGCCTCCGTATGTCCGTTGATATTCCTGTCCGTCGATGGCATTACCATACCGCCGCCGCCCATCCCGGTCAACTCCGCTCCGCCAAACCCGCCGATCTTCCTTGAATGCCCGACGCGGCGCGGTATCATACACCCAAGCCACTTTTCGGGAGGACAATCAATGGCCAAAAAGATCATCGTGCTCGCCGGCAGCCCGCGTAAGGATGGAAACACCAACACTGTCGTCCACTGGTTCGCCGACGCGGCCCGCAAAGCCGGCGGACACGTCGACGTGATCGACACCTCAGCCCTCAACTACGCCGCCACCGGATGCACCGAGTGCATGGGCTGCCAGCGGTCCGACAAATTCGAATGCGTCATCGACGACCAGGCCTCCCCCGTCATCGCCCGAATCCCCGACTACGACGTCCTGGTCCTCGCCACCCCCGTCTTCTGGTTCGGACCCAGCGCCCAACTCAAACTGACCCTCGACCGGACCTTCGCCCTCATGAAATTTGACGACCAGAAAGGCCCCTACGGCCCCGGCAAACCCACCACCCTCTGCCTGATCGCCACCGCCGGCGGCGACCTCGAAGCCGGACTCAACCAGGTCGACGCCACCTTCCGCACCGCCGCCGTCTTCATGAAATGCCGTTACGAATCGCTCCTGGTCCCGCTGGCTCCGCCCAACCCCACGGAACTCCAGGGCCGCGTCGACGTGAAAACCTCAGCCGCCGAACTCGGACGACGAATGGCCACCGAAGCTTGACGCCCGGCGGCGAGCATAGCTATAATCGCCACAAAGTCCACACTCATAGCAGGTAGAGGCAACCATGCAAAAAACAAACCGAATCGGCATCGGCTCGGGATGGCCAAACCTGGCCGCAACCGCCTTACTGACCGTCCTGATCGGCTGCAACGCCCAAACGCGGCGGTTCGAATCCGGTGGTCAGCCCATCGCCCCGGACAAACCCGTCGCCACCGCCCCAGCCGACCGCTCAATGACCGTCCTGCTCCCCGAAAAAATCGACGTCCTGCCCTTCACCAAACCCGCCAGCTTCGACGACGACGCCGTGCCCGACGGCCTCGAAGTCGTCCTGCGCCCCCTCGACGAACTCGGCGACCAGACCAAAGCCGTCGGTACCTTCCGCTTCGAAACCTACGCCTTCCACAAGGCCAGCACCGACCCGCGCGGCCCGCGCCTGGGAATCTGGGAAGTCGACCTCAGCACCCCCGAAGCACAGAAGGAACACTGGGACGCCATCACCCGTACCTACCGATTCCGCCTCGGCTGGGCCGGCGAAAAAATCCAGCCGGGCAAGTACGTCCTCGAAGTCACCTACATCAGCCCCTGGGGCGATCGCCTCAACGCCGTCCACGTCCTCGAGGCCCAGATGCCGCGAGGGCTGATCAAGGAACGGGTCGAGCAACGGCAGCGTCAAGGACTGTTCTAAAAAGGGTTCTTTCAAGGAAGCACGCGAATGAGTTACCGTCTGACCCCCCTGTTGGTGTTGTCCGTCGCACTGATCCTGATCGTCGGCTGCGAAAAGAAACTCACCCGCGACAACTGGGAGATGATCAAGATCGGCGCCTACGAAAAGGTCGACGTCGAAGACACCCTCGGCAAGCCCCAAACCAAGCCCTTCGACGACCTCTGGTGGTATCACGAAGGGTCGCGGGAGGCCAAAATCTACTTCGAAGCCGACGGCACCGTCAAAGCCAAAAAATGGCTCAACGCCAAGACCGGCGAAACCGCCGTCGTCCCCGAAGGCTGGATCGAAAAATAGAACGAACGCCCGGAGTGCGGGAACGAGCCGGGATGCACACATCAACGCGCGGCGAACCCCCGCGATCCAACGGGTAACCACGTGATCATCGTCTCGGCTTTGGACAATTCCGGTCAGGCCCACGCAGCGGACCTGGTGCGGGCCCTGCGAACCCGACTCCCCCACGAGCAATTCGTCGGGGTCGGCGGCAAAGACCTTGCCGCCGCCGGTTGCCAACTCGTCCACGACATCTCCGAAACCTCAGCCATGCTCACCGGCGTGGTCGCCGCGACGAGCTGGGCCATACCCCTCTACCGCGAACTGATCCGACGAATGGCCCACGACGACGTCAAGCTGGTCATCCTCGTCGACAGCCCAACCTTCAACCTCCCGCTCGCCAAAGCCGCAAAAAAACGCGGCATCAAGACCCTCTACTACATCGCCCCGCAAGTCTGGGCCTGGGCCAAATTCCGCGTCCGACGCGTCCGCAAACGAGTCGACCGCCTCGCCGTCATCCTGCCCTTCGAGGAACCCTTCTTCCGCGAACACGGCATCGACGCCACCTTCGTCGGCCATCCCTTCATCCACCGCGTCCGCCAGACCCCGATCGACCCCCATCTCTCAGCCGAACTGGACTCCCTGCCCGGACCGCGAATCCTGCTCATGCCCGGCTCCCGACGCGGCGTCGTCGATCAACTCCTCCCCGTCCAGCTTCGCCTCCTGCAGCGACTCTTCGACCGCTTTCCATCCGCCTCTGCCCAAATCGCCGCATGGCCCGGACTCACCGCCGAAATCGCCCATCAGGTCGACAAATCCGGCCTCGACGTCTCCCTCCGAAAGCTCTCCACCGCACCACACTCCGTCTCGGTCCTCGACGAGCACCGCGCAACCCTGATCGCACGAACCGACCTCGCCCTCGTCGCCTCGGGCACCGCCACCCTCGAAGTCGCCTGGCATGGCCGGCCCATGATCGTCATGTACAACGCCTCCAAACTCATGTACCACGCCGTCGCCCGATGGCTCATCCGCACCAAACACCTCTCGCTCATCAACATCCTCGCCCAACAGCACGTCGTCCCCGAATTCATGCCCTACATCCGAGACGAAAACGAAGTCTTCGACACCGCCGCGTCACTCCTCGCCGACCCCGCCAAGGCCGAACAACTCGGCCGCCAACTCCGACAAACCCTCGCCCCCCTCGAAACCGACCGCGACCCAGCCGACAAAACCGCCGACCTCGCCCTCGACCTCATCAACCGCTGACCGGTCTCTTCGCACCCAAACCCTATACAGCAACCCTTGTGGTTGACCTCCCCCAAATCAACAATCAGCAATCAGAAATCAGCAATTCCCCCTCGTCATCCCCGCGCAGGCGGGGACCCACCCACGTAGGGTGGATGTTCCTACATCCACCATCCCCCTCTCGCCGGCATCGCGAAATGGCCAGCTCGCGCTCCACGGGCACATGAACCCTGGCCAGCAACTTCTCATAAAAAACTCGCAGCATCGCTCCGCCACCTGACAGCCTATAATTGTAGCGCCGGTTCCGGCCCGGACGATGAGCGACGTACCCGGTTAAGACAAGACGACGCACATGGCTTCTGAGGCAAGGAGTGTCACCATGCCGTGGTTGTTGCTTGTCATCGCCGGCCTGATCGAAGCGGCCTGGGCCGTGGGGCTCACGTGCACCGAGGGCTTCACCAAACCCCTTCCATCCGTCCTGACCATCATGGGAATCGTCGTCAGCATGTACCTGCTCGCACTCGCGGCGCGGACACTGCCCATCGGCACAGCCTATGCCGTCTGGGTCGGCATCGGCGCTTTCGGCGCGGTCGTCCTCGGCATCGCGCTCCTCGGCGAGCCCGCCACGCCGGCGAGGCTCTTCTTCCTCTCGCTGTTGATGACCGCGATCATCGGCCTGAAACTCTCAACCCACTGATGCCGATCTCCGCCAACTCCGCCCACAAGTCGTGTAGGGTGGATGTTCCTACATCCACCTTTTCTCTCCGCCGCCGGTATCGCCAGATGGCGAGATCGCGCTCCACGAACACATGAACCCAATGGCGCATGTCCGAACATCCACCCTACGACTGACCGTTCCGGCAATGGCAGACGCGGTGTTCTGCACGGCATTGTCCTGATCGTGCGGTGCTAAATGGTTTTGATTCTCTCCGCCAATTCCAGGGTCTCGTCCGCCAGGGCTGAAATTCGCACTGAGGGATACCCAGCCACCGAGGTTTGCAGGGTGTCGTTGATCGGATCGGTCCATCGGGCGTCGATGCGGTCAACGCCGAACGCGGCTCCGAAAACCGACCCGGCCGTCGCGCCGTTGCAGTCCGTGTCCAACGCCGCCTGAACCGCG
>JAAYCJ010000102.1 GCA_012729815.1 Phycisphaerae bacterium
CCGCCGCCTGCATCACGAGCTGGGCGGCCTCGGGAATGGTCATAAAGTACCGCCGCATCTCCGGATGCGTCACCGTTACCGGTCCGCCACGGGCGATCTGGTCCTTGAAGATCGGCACCACCGAGCCGTTCGAGCCAAGCACGTTGCCGAATCGCACAGTCACAAACTGCGTGCCGCTGGGATGTGAGATGCTCTGAATGTACATTTCAGCCACCCGTTTTGAGCATCCCATCACGCTGGTCGGGTTGACCGCCTTGTCCGTCGAGATCATGACAAACTTCTGGCAGCCGGACTTGGCTGCGGCGTCGGCGCAGTGCTTGGTGCCGAAAACATTGTTCTTGATCGCCTCGGAGGGGTTCAGTTCCATCAACGGAACGTGCTTATGCGCCGCGGCGTGGAATACCACCGACGGCCGCTCCAACGAAAAGACGTGCTCGATCCGGTCCTTGTCGTAAATGTCGCAAATGTACGATTTTATCTCAAGCTCAGGGAACAGCGCCCGCAACTCCCGCTCGATGTGGAACAGGGCGTTTTCCGCCTGCTCCACCAGCACCAGCCGGGCCGGGTGAAACTTCCCGACCTGACGGCACATCTCTGATCCGATGGAGCCACCCGCTCCAGTTATCATTACGATTTTGTTCTGTGAATACTCGCTGATTGCCGCCGTGTCCAATTCGGCCGGGGCTCGTCCGAGTAGGTCATTGATATCCACGTCGCGAATCTGTGAGACCTTAACCTTGCCCGCGATCAGGTCGGCCATGGCCGGAAGCGTCCGGAACCGGATGTTTGTGCCGGAAAGACTTTCGACAAGCTTCCGGACCGTCCGTGGCGGGGCGGTGGGCATGGCCAGCAGGACTTCATCCACCCCGTGACGTTCGCACATCTCCCGAATCTGATCAGTGCCTCCCAGCACCCGACAGCCGAGCATGGTGGCCCCGTGTTTGGTCGGATCGTCATCCAGGAGCCCGACCACGTCGTACTGCTCGACCGGCATGCGATGGATTTCGCGAAGGGCTAACTCGCCCGCATTGCCCGCCCCGATGATCAGGACACGGGTCAACCGCCCGCCGGGCAGTTGGCGGAATTCTTCGTGATAGAGCCGCACCGCCAGCCGCACCCCGCCGACCAGGGCGATCGTGCACAGCCAGTCCAAGCCGTAGATGACCTGGCGGAAGCTCTCGTAGGCCAGCGGATCGATCACGTTGGGATAGCGTGCGGGCAGAACGTAGCCCGCGATGGTGAAGAAGGCTACGAAGAGGAACAGACCGACGTAACTGGCCAGCGTGATCCGGATCAGGTCCTGGAGCGACACGTAGCGCCACCAGCCGTGGTACATCCCAAATGCCCAGAACACCACCACCTTGATCACCAGCACCCCCGGCAGAAGGGGCAGATAAAGCCGCCGGAGCCAGTCATCGGAGTTGCGGAAGTTGTAGGCGATCGCGAACGCCAGCAGCAGGGCCAGCGCGAACAGCACTACGTGGACCAGGGCGATCAGCACCCGGCGGTAGCGCAGGAGCAGCGTCAGGCTCTGGTCCGCTTTGGCCTGTTCGGTAAGTGATTGGGCCGCCTTGATTTTCGAACGCGATAGTTCGGACGGTTTGGCCACGAGAACCTCTATTCGTTTCCAACATCCATGTCCGGAGCCGCTTTGCGATCGTCGCCGGCGGAGAAGTCCGGAAACCGGCCGCCACAGGGGCAATTCCGCCACTAATCAATTATCGGCCGCATTGTCCCATACGATTAGGTACGAGTTTAAGCCGTGGAATGTTCGTCTTTCCAGCGTCTGCCGGGGTGAATAGAACCGATGGAGCCCATGCATGGGGAATTGTACCTGGAGACGATGAAGTCTGCAAAACATTCTATTCTGGTTCTTGCCGTCCGCAGCGGTCCGGTTATAATATTGAGACAACTAAGAAAACCAAACGTCCCCGTGGCACAATTGGATAGCGCGTCAGCCTCCGGAGCTGAAGGTTACAGGTTCGAGCCCTGTCGGGGACGTTTCTAAACCCTTTTCCCCGCAGTGTTTGGGAAAAGGGTTTTTCTTTTGGGATCGCCGGTGGCGGACGCAAGGGGTGATGCGGCAAAAGGCCTGGACCGATCAAGCGGGAATTGGGCTTTCTGCAAATTGTCCTGTGCCGCCTGCGGGAATATACTGTGACTATATCCACCGACTCAACCGACGCCCCTCGCATCGATGCGGAGAATACCTTGGACGTAAAAAAACGCGAGTTGACGGTTCATTACCATGAGGGCCGGCTGACCGGCGATCCCCGGCGAACCATTATCTGCTTCATGTGGCTGGGCAGTCCGGCCCGGGCCCGACAGATCATCGAGCGGGTCGCCCGGCTTGACAAGCCGCAGGTCTCGCAACTGGTCGGCTCGGTCCTGGCCGACTTCGGGCCGCGTCACCCGGACCTGGAGACGTCGCTGCTGGAGAACTACCGGGAGGCGACGAACCGGGCGGGCGTGACGGCGGGACAGACGACCGCCGAGAAACTGCTGATCGGGGCCTACTTCACCATGGAGTACGCCTTCGAGTCCGCCGCCCTGTTCAACCCCTCGATGGTGCCGGCCCTCGACCAGAGCGGCCTGAAGTCCGAATCGATCCGGTTCCTGATGAGCCTGCGGGCGGTCGGCGAGGGCCACCTCTCGTCGATCGTCTTCCGCCGCGGCGTGATCAATCCCGAGGGCGAGATTCATCTCGAACCGGTTTCCCCGCTCTCGCGGCGGATGAAGATTCATGAGGACCGCCTCTACGAGAAACATCTGTTCCGGATCAAATTGACAGAGATGGGCGGCGACGTCAAACCGGCCGAAACGGTTTTCGGCCGTTTAAAGGAGAAGTTCACGTATCCGGACCTGCTCGCCGCGGTCGAGCAGGTCGCCGGGCGTGAGAACGGGCCGCAGCGCGAAATGGCGGACCGGATGGTGTGGCTGGCCCGGTCCAACTATGAGATCCGCATGCCGCCCAACGCGAGGCTGCCCGAACTGGTCATATTCCCGAACTCGGAGACCGAGAAGCAGGGCATGGAGGACATGCGCCTGGTCCGGTTCGTTGAGCCGAACGGGACGGTCCGCTACTACGGCACCTATACCGCTTTCGACGGGCACCGCATCCTTCCGCAGATCATGGAGAGCGAGGATCTCGACGTGATCCGCGTGCACACGCTCAACGGCCGTTTCGCCCAGAACAAGGGCATGGCCCTGTTCCCCCGCCGCCTGGACGGCAAGTTCGCCATGCTGGCCCGGATCGACGGCGAGAACCTTTACGTGATGAAGTCGGGTAACGTGCACTTCTGGAACGAAGGCGTCCGCATCCACGGCCCGCGGCGGGCGTGGGACCTGGTGCAGATCGGCAACTGCGGTTCGCCGATCGAGACCGAGCACGGCTGGCTGGTGCTGACCCATGGGGTCGGGCCGATGCGGCGGTACTGCATCGGGGCCATGCTGCTGGACCTGCACGATCCGACCAAGATCGTTGGTGAACTCGAGGATCCGCTGATCGAACCGCACGCGGGGGAACTCGGCGGCTACGTGCCCAACGTGGTCTACTCCTGCGGCGGCATGCCCTACAACGGCCGGTTGGTCATCCCCTACGGGATCAGCGACGCGGCCACCGGCTTTGCCAGCGTGTCCATGACCGATCTGTTGGATCGCCTGCGGTTCGGCGGCTGATGGAGGAGCGGCGTGAGGATCCAGGCCGCCGGCGGCTACTCCTCTTCGATCATCTGATCGTAGAACGCGACGATGTCCTCGCGGCTCTCGCCCGCCCGCCACTTGATCGCCGACCGGGGATGGCGGTTCAACTGGCCGGTAATCATGTACGGGATGTGATAACCCCACTCCATCTTGCCGCGAAGCGGCAGGAAGTGATCGCGGATGCACTTGAGAATGGGGCGAAGCTTGAACTTGGGATTGTGCAGGAAGCCCATCAGCAGTTCGAGCGGGCAGTTGCCCGCCCCGCGCCCCATGCCGTCGATGGTCGCATCGAGCCGGTTGGCGCCGACGATCAGGGCCTCGAGGGTGTTCGCGTAGGCCAACTGCTGGTTGTTGTGAGCGTGAATGCCCACCTCCTTGCCGGTCCCTTCGACCGCCCGCATGTAGGCCAGCGTCAGGTCGCGAATCTGCTCGGAGTAGAACGACCCGAAGCTGTCCACCAGGTACACCACGTCGGCGGGCGTCTTGGCGAAAGCCTCCAGCGCCTCCTGAAGCTCGCGTTCCTGCACGGTTGAGACCGCCATCAGGTTCACCGTGGTTTCATAGCCCTTGTCGTGGGCGTCCTTGAGCATATCGATCGCGGTGGGCACCTGGTGAATGTAGGTGGCCACGCGGATGCAGTCGATGACGCTCTGGTCTTTTGGGAGAATATCGTGGTGATAGTCGGTGCGCTCGGCGTCGGCCATCACGCTCAGCTTGATCTGCCGCGGCTCGTCGCCCACCACGCGGCGCATATCGTCCTCGTCGCAGAACTTCCAAGCCCCGGACTCGGATCGGGAGAATATCTTCTTGTCGCCCTTGTAGCCCAACTCCATGTAGTCGATGCCGGCCTCGGCCAAGGCCCGATAAACCGCCTGGACGAACCCGTCCTCGAACATGTGGTCGTTGATCAGCCCGCCGTCGCGGATCGTGCAGTCGTGCAGCTTGATCTCCGGACGGTATGATACCCAGGTTCCCTTGGCGAACGTGTCTTTGTAATGTGGCATCATCATCAGAGTCCTCGGAAGAAACCGCCGCTGCGGCGGGAGGGTTACCGCCCAAGTTACCGGATTCGCGGGTTTCCTGTCAAGACCGGTCCGCGCCGCGGATGGAAAAACGCGGATTCTTATGGCGGATCGGCGGGTCGGGCGATACAGTCTTTCGGGGCAGGCATCGGAATTCACCGACGCCGCCGCGAGAGGTTCTGGCGAGGGTAACGCCGATGGACGAGACGACCTCACAACAGGGTCCGTGGAACCTTGACGCCCTCAGTGCCGCTCCGGAAGTGTATCCTGCGGATGGGTTTGCGGCTGAGGGAGTCCGGCCCCTGTTCTACCGCGGACCGGACTGGCAGGGCCGGCCGACCCGCGTATTCGCCTGGTACGGCGTGCCCGAGCAGCGAACCGACCGCAAGCTCCCAGCCATGGTCCTGGTCCACGGAGGCGGGGGCACCGCGTTCGACGACTGGGTCCGCCTCTGGAATTCACGCGGCTATGCCGCGATCGCCATGGACACCTGCGGCTGCGTCGCCGGAGGCGAGCACGCCAACCGCCCGCGCCACGAGCACGGCGGCCCGCCCGGATGGGGCGGGTTCGAGCAGATCGACCAGCCGGTCCACGACCAGTGGCCCTATCACGCGGTGGCCGACGTGATCCTGGCCAACTCGCTGCTGCGGTCGTTTCCCGAGATTGACCCGCAGCGGATCGGGGTGACCGGCGTCTCCTGGGGCGGTTATCTGACCTGCATCGTTTCGGGCGTCGACTCCCGTTTTCGGTTTGCCGCCCCGGTCTACGGCTGCGGATACCTTCACGAGAACTCCGGCTGGCTCGACACATTCGCACAGATGGGTCCGGAGAAGGCCCACAAGTGGTGGAGCTTGTGGGACCCGTCGGTGTATCTGCCGCGGGCCGCGATGCCCATGCTCTGGGTTTCGGGCACCAACGACAGCCACTACCCGCTCGACTCGCTGCAGAAGTCGTACCGGCTGCCGGAAGGCCCGCGGACCCTCTCGATCCGCGTCAACATGCCGCACGGCCAGGACGACGGCGCTCAGCCGGGCGAAATCGCCGCCTTCGCCGACCACCACCTGCACAGCGGGCCGCCGCTGCCGTCGTTCGGGTCGCAGCGTCCGGAACGACGCCACGTGTGGATCACCTTCTTTTCCAAAACCCCGATCGTCCGGGCCGAATTGAACTACACCACCGATATGGGCCCGTGGGTGGACCGACAGTGGCACAGGAATCCGGTGGACCTTGACCCGGGCCAGGGGCGCGTGATCGCCCCGCTCCCGGAGGCGACCACCGCCTATTACGTGAACCTGATCGACAACCGGGACCTCGTGACCAGCGGCGAACACGTCGAACTCGCGTCGCATCGCCCGGACGAGGAACCCCTTTCATCACAGGATTGAGGAACGCCATGATCATCGACCGAATCGACAACGCCTCGCTGTACTACGGACTGATGACCCGCATCGGCGCGGGGCTTCGCTGGCTCCAGAAGACCAATCTCGAGACGATCCAGCCCGGCAAGCACAACATCGACGGCGCCAATCTTTACGCCGTGGTGGCTGAGTACCAGACCAAACCGGTCGCTCAGGGTTTCTGGGAGGCCCATCGGCGCTACATCGACATTCAGTACGTGGCCGACGGCGTGGAACGGATCGGCTACGCCAACCTCGACGACCTGCGCGAAGTCGAGCCGTACGACGAGGAGAAGGACTTCCTGAAGCTCCAGGGGGCCGGCGACCTGTTCGTGGTCCGGCCCAGGACGTTCGTTATCTTCGGCCCGCAGGACGCCCACATGCCCGGCATCTCCGTTGACGAACCGCAGGCGGTCAGGAAGGTGGTGGTCAAGGTCCTGATCGACTCGGCGGTGTGAGGCGCGGCAAAGCCCTTTATCGCAACGGCGGCCGGTAGACCTCGATCGACTCGATGGGCACCGGACCGTCGCCGTTCGGGATAATCTCCAGCGTGTGCCGGGCGTTCGAGAGCCCCTGAACCAGCGTCGTGCGGTGGACGCGGACGTCCGGTTCGACCCGCGGCGGCTGGTACTCGTCCACGAACATCGGCGCCACCGACCATCGCACCTCGAAGCCGAGCGGGCAGAGCTTGTTGCGGTAGGTGCGGGCGAAAGTCATGGCGCCGAAGTCTCGCGGTTCGATCACCACGCGTCCCGAATTCGAGACGAACCGCTCGTGATTGGTTCCGCCGCCGTCCGGGCCGGTGCGCGAGCCGCTGACCTCGAACGCGATGTCCGTGGCCTCATCGTTGATCGACGTGATCCGCAGCGTCCAGTCCTCGACCAGCAGGGGGGCGGCGTGGCCGATCCGCTGGATGGCTGGCCACCAGACGTCGAGCGCCTCGCTCGGCCGAGTGATCGCGTAGGTTCCCGCAAAGCTGGAAGGCGGCTGGCCGTCGATCAGGACCCGCGCCGTGCCCAACGCCGCGTCCTGACAGGCCCCAGCGATCGCATTGACGCGGTTCCCGTCGAACTCCAGGCGCAAGACGCCGTCCGCCTTGCGGCCGACCGCCGCCGCTCCGTCGCGCTCCCATCCGCCGCCGGTAAAGACAATCTCATCTGACGCACTTTCGTCGAGCGCGCGCTTGGCTTCGTAGGTGCGCACGGTATCGAGCCACCGGTTCGGCCACAGCGTATTGAGGCGGAAGTGTCGGCTGACCAGCTTCGTGAACAGCTCGTTGCCCGCCTCGTTGGGATGGACGTGATCGCCCAGGAGCTGGCGAGGATCCAAACCGTAGGTCTGAAGGTACTGCTTCCACGCCTCGCGGATCTCGACCAGTTCGGCGTCGTACTTCTGTGCCAGGTGTCGGATCACGTCCGACGACTCATCCTCCACTTGCGTTTGCTCGGCGAAGGCGCGGGTCTCTGTCTGGTGAACGCCGACCACGTGGTGGGTCAACAACATGATCTCAGCCGTGGTGGTCCGGCGGATGTTCGAGATGATCCGCTCCAACTCGCCGGTGTACTCGCCGTCGTAGACGTGGAAGATCACCAGGTCCGGGTAGAACGGGTACAGGTCGTGCACCGCCGTCCGGACCAGCGCCGGAGCGGTAAAGCCGCCGATCGCCCGGTTGACATACTCCAGCTCGGCATGCGGAAACGTGCGCCGCAGGTACTGCTCGATCTGCCGCGTCCAGGCGCCTTGTGTGATCGACTGGCCGTAGACCAGTATCCGCACCGGATGCCGCCGCTGCGGCGTGCTCGTGGCCAACAGGGTCATCGTCCGCTGAATGCGGCCGCCGAAGAACTCCTGGAAAGGGGCCGGCGGCGGCTCGGGAATCGGCGAGGCCAGGGCGGCCGGCGTCTCCTGGGCGAATCCCACATGGGTGCAGAACAGCACAGCCGCCAGAAGCAGACCGAGAGAAAGCATGACGTCCTCCTTGAAGTAATGACGCCGAACTTCGGGCGTCTACTGGGCGACGCTGAGGGTCTCGCGGATGATCTTCTCGACTTCGGCCAGGGCTTCGGGAAGCTTGTCCGGCAGCTTGCCGCCCGCCTGGGCCAGATGCTCCTTGCCGCCGCCGCCTCCGCCGACGATCGGAGCGGTCCGTCGGACGATCTCGCCCGCGGAAAGGCCCTGTTTGATCAGCTCGTCGCTGACTGCGGCCAGCAACAGCACCTTGCCGTCGCTGCGGGTGCCGAAGAAGATCACCGGATTGTCGAGCTTCTTCTTGAGCCGGTCGACCTGGGCCCGGATTTTATCCACCGGCGCCGAGGGCAGTTCGCCGACCACCAGCGTGGCCGGTCCGATTTTGACCGCGCCGTCAACCAGTTGATCGACCGCCGCGTTGACGTCGACGCCCACCGGACCGTCCTTGAGCTGCTTCTTGAGCTTGCGATTCTCTTCCATCAGGGCCGCGACCCGCTCGCCGATCTGCTCCGGCGCAGCCTTCAGAAGTTGCGAGAGCTGCCCGACATCGCGGTACCGCTCGTGCAGAAGCCCGCGCAGCGCTCGGCCGGTCCGGGCGGTGATGCGCCGCACGCCGGTCTGAAGCGACTCCTCGCGGATGATCTTGAAGTCCATGATCTGGGCGGTGTTGTCCACGTGCGTTCCGCCGCACAGCTCCCGCGAGAACGCGCCTTGGAGGCTCTCCAGGTCGGCTGCGCCCACCGCGATCACCCGCACCTGCTCGCCGTATTTTTCGCCGAACAGGGCGGTCACGCCGCTGGCCAAAGCCTCCGCCAGCGTGCTGTCCTTGGCCACCACCGCCGCCGACTCGTCGATCCGCTGGAGCACCAGTTGCTCGACCCGGTCGATCTCCTTGTCGCTCAGCGCCTTGCCGTGCGTGAAGTCGAACCGCAGGTATTCGTCGTTGACCAGTGAACCGGCCTGCTTGACGTGATCGCCCAGCACCTGACGCAGACTCCACTGCAGCAGGTGCGTGGCGGTGTGATTGTTCATCGTATCCAGCCGCCGCCGCCGATTCACCTCCAGCCGCACTGCCTGGCCCGGCTTAAGCTGGCCGACGACCAGCCGCCCCTGGTGCAGCACGGTCCCGTCGCCCGCCTTCAGAGTGTCTTCCACGACGAACTCCGCGCCGTCGACGATGATCCGGCCTTTGTCCCCGATCTGCCCGCCGGACTCGGCGTAGAAATTCGTCCGGTCGACCACCAGCGCCGCCTCCTGGCCTTGGCGAAGCTCGCCGCTGTCGCTCCACTTGCCGTCGGCGATCCAGCCGAACAGCCTGGCCTCAAGGGGCGAAAGGCTGTACTTGGCACTGTCGTCGGTCGCGGGCAGCGAGAGGTCTTCCGCCAGCGCCGCCTTGGCCCCGGCGCCCTTCGACGCCTGACGCGCCCGCTGACGCTGCTGGTTCATCAGTTCAGCGAATTGCTCCTCGTTGACCGTCAACCCGCGCTCGCGGGCCATGAGCTGCGTGAGGTCCAGCGGGAAGCCGTAGGTGTCGTAGAGCTTGAACGCCTCATCGCCCGGGAACGTCGCGCCGCCGGACGACTGCACCCGCGAGGCCACCTGCTCAAAAATGTCGATGCCGCGATCGAGCGTTCGCCCGAATGCCTTCTCTTCCTCGTGGATCGTCTCGGTCACCAGTTGGGCCTTATCGGCCAGTTCCGGGAACGCCCCCTTCATCATCTCGACCACGGTCGGCACGAGTTTGTGGATGAACGGCTCCTGGACTTCCAGCTTGCGGCCGTACCGCGCGGCGCGGCGCAGCAGACGCCGCATCACGTAGCCGCGGCCCTCGTTTGACGGCAGCACGCCGTCGCTGATGGCGAACGTCAGCGTCCGCACGTGGTCGGCCAGCACGCGGCAGACGATGTCCACGATGTTTTCCGTGTCGTCGCTGTCGTATCGGTCGGCCAGATGCGTCCGCGTCGAACCGTAGGTGCAGCCGGTGATCTCCTCGATCTTCCGAATAATCGGGACGAACAGCGGCGTCCCGTAATCCGAGAACGTCGCCGGCTTGCCCTCCGACCAGAGGTTTAGCAGCTTCATCGCCGCCCACGTCCGCTCCAGGCCCATGCCCGTATCGACGTGCCTGGCCGGCAGCGGCGTCAACTTGCCCGACTCGTCCCGATCGAACTGGATAAACACCAGGTTCCACAGCTCGATCACCCGCGCGTCGCCCTTGTTGACCAGCGAGCCGCCGGAACCGTCCGGCGTCAGGTCGATGTGAATCTCGCTGCACGGACCGCACGGCCCGGTCTCAGCCATCTGCCAGAAGTTGTCTTTCTGGCCGAACTTCTTGATGTGCGACGGGTCGATGTCCGTCACCTTCGCCCACAGCGAAGCCGCCTCGGCGTCCGGAGCCAGCCCCATCCCTTCGTCGCCCGCGAACACCGTCGCGTACAGCCGCTCTTTCGGCAGGCCCCACACCTGCGTCAGCAGCTTCCACGCCCACTCGATCGCCTCGGCCTTGAAGTAGTCGCCGAACGACCAGTTGCCCAGCATCTCGAAGAACGTGTGGTGGTACGTGTCGCGCCCCACGTCCTCCAGGTCGTTGTGCTTGCCGCTGACCCGGATGCACTTCTGGGAGTTGACCGCGCGGTTGTACGGGCGCGCCCCGATCCCCAGAAACACGTCCTTGAACTGGTTCATGCCCGCGTTGGCGAACAGCAGCGTCGGGTCGCCCTGCAGCACCACCGGCGACGAGGGCACAAACGTGTGCTTCAACGTCTCGAAATAGCGAATGAACTCGCCCCGGATATCGACCCTTGACGTCATGCCTGATCCACCTTGTCCTAGTCTCTGTAATTATAGGAACCGACGGCCGTTGCCGACTCGGCAGGGGAGTGGGCGGCGTGGACGAAATCCCGCCGCGCCGCCACCACCAGCGTCGCCTGGAGGAGTCTAGCATCCCGCTCCAGCTTTATCGAGACTTTTGTGCCCGGAACGGTCAGGCCGATCAGGCGGATCAGGTCGTCCACGTTGGCCACTTCTTCGTCGTCATACTCCACGATCAGGTCGCCGACCTCGATGCCGGCCAGAGCGGCGGGGCTTCGCCCCTTGACCGTCTCAACCCGCGCCCCGGCCTTGCCGGCTGGGTTGCTCAGCGAGAGCCCCAGATACCCATGGTCGATCCGCTCGCCCGCCCGGAGCTTCTCGATGATCCGTTTGGTCCACTTGCAGGCGGGAATGGCGAACGCGGCCGGTCCGCCCACCACCTCGGTGGCCGAGATGATCGTGTTGATCCCGATCACCTCGCCGTCGAGATTGAACAGCGGGCCGCCGCTGTTGCCCACGTTGATCTGCGCGGTGGTCTGGATGAGATTGCCGTAGTAGCGGTCGGTCTGGCTGTCGACGCCCGGTACGTAGCGGCCGATGGACGAGACGATGCCAAGGCTCACCGCCGCCTGCCCGTCAAAGCACAGGCCCAGCGGATTGCCCATGGCCAGCGCCCACTGGCCGCGGCGAATCTTGCCGATGTCGCCGAACCTGGCCGTCGGCAGGTCCGCCGCGGCGATCTTCAGCACCGCCAGGTCGCTCCGCGGGTCGCCCGCCACGAGCTGGGCCGCGTACGTCCGCCCGTCCCACAGCGTCACGCGGATGTCCGTGCACTGGCGCACCACGTGCTCGTTCGTGAGAATCTCGCCGTTCGACGAGATCACCAGGCCGCTGCCGCGGACCGGCGCCATCACCGCCGGTTCCACCTCGGCCTCGCCGCTGTCGTCCGACCAGGGCGTCGGACGCTGGCCCTCGATCGCCACCACGGTCTGGCCGAGGCGTTCCGTCAGATCTACCAGTTCTTTCTCAACGTCGCGCAGGAGCAGCAGGCCCGAAAGGCCCTGCGGCTCCGACACCACCGCCTCCGCCGAGACGATCCCCGGCAGAAGCGCCACCACAACCATCCATCTGCACGCGCTTCGCATGGTCTTCCACCACTCTCCAGTTGTATGAACACGGCATCATTTGCCTTTGCCTTTTCTGGTGGAGATCGCGACTTCGTCCCCGTCATCGTCGCCGCCGAGCTCCTCGTCGGACGCGGACGGCACGGCGGCTTCGTCCACGCCCTTCTTGTCCAGCACCTGCTGGCGGATCTCCGCCATCACGTCGGCGTTGTCCCGCAGGAACTGCTTGGCCGCTTCGCGGCCCTGGCCGACCTTGGTCTCGCCGTAGGTGAACCACGCGCCGCTCTTGTCGACGATCTTCTCCTCAACGGCCAGATCCAACAGGTCGCCCTCCGGGTCCACGCCGCGGTCGAACATGATGTCGAACTCGGCCATCCGGAAGGGCGGCGCCACCTTGTTCTTGACCACCTTGGCCCGCACCCGGTTGCCCGTCGTTCGCTCGCCTTCCTTGATCGAGCTGATCCGGCGGATGTCGATCCGGACCGAGCTGTAGAACTTCAGCGCCATCCCGCCCGGCGTGGTCTCCGGGTTCCCGTACATCACGCCGATCTTCTGGCGGAGCTGGTTGATGAAGATTACGCACGTGTTCGACTTGTGAATCGCCCCGGTCAGCTTCCGCAGCGCCTTGCTCATCAGCCGCGCCTGGACGCCGACCTGCTGGTCGATCATCTCGCCTTTGATCTCGGCTTCCGGAATCAGCGCCGCCACCGAGTCGATCACGATCACGTCCACCGCGTTGGTGCGGACCAGCATCTCCGCGATGTCCAGGGCCTGCTCGCCGGTGTCCGGCTGAGAGACCAGCAGGGCCTCGAGGTTCACCCCCACCCGCTTGGCCCACGTCGGGTCCAACGCGTGCTCGGCGTCGATGAACGCCGCCACCCCGTTCTCCCGCTGGGCGCTGGCGATGATCGCAAGGGCCAGCGTCGTCTTGCCCGACGACTCCGGCCCGAACATCTCGATCACCCGGCCCTTGGGCACGCCGCGACCGCCCAGCGCCAGGTCAAGGCTCAGCGATCCCGTCGATATCCCCGGCACCGAGGCGATCAGATCGCTGTCGAGCTGCATGATCGCGCCTTTGCCGTACACCTTCGTGATGTGCTGCAAGGCCTGCTGGAGGACCTCTTCCTTCTTCTGACCGTCGTCGGCCTGAATCTGCGGTTTGGCTTTCGCCTTGGCTGCTCTGGCTGCCATGGAGTTCTCCTTGCCCTAGAGGGTCAATCTTACTTTTTTGACGTCCAAAATGCAAATTACCTGCACCCGTCTGCCACTCGGAATATAATACGGGCGCCGGTGCTCTACAAGGGACATCAATTATAGGCAAGGGTGGTTCGTTTGTGAGTCTTAAAATCGTACCAATTATCGGACGTCCGAACGTCGGGAAAAGCACGTTGTTCAACCGCCTGGCCGGGCGGATGATCAGCATCGTCGACGCCAAGGCCGGCATCACGCGCGACCGGCTTTCGGTCATCTGTCACGCCGACGACCGCTACTTCGAGCTGGTTGACACCGGCGGCTACGGCATCGAGGACCTCGACGCCCTCGGCCCGGAGGTCGAGCGACAGATCCGCTTCGCCCTGGACCGGGCCGACCTGATCATTTTCCTGGTGGATGTCCAGTCCGGCATCACGCCGCTGGACCGTCGCGTGGCCGACATCCTCCGCCGCGAGCAGGTCCCGGTGCTCGTCGTGGCCAACAAGGTGGACGACCGGGTCCACGAGTACGCGATGCACGAGTTCGAATCGCTGGGCCTGGGCGTGCCGCAGCCGATCTCCGCCCTCCACGGCACCGGCATCTCCGACCTCCTGGAAGAGGTGGCCCGGCGCCTGCCTCCCTCCGACGAACAGGCCCCAGCCGAACCGATCATGCAGATGGCCATCGTCGGGCCCCGCAACGCCGGCAAAAGCACGTTCATCAATACCCTGGCCGGCGAGGAACGGGTCATCGTCAGCGAGATTCCCGGCACCACTCGCGATGCCGTCGATGTCCGCTTCCAGATCGGCAATAGAACCTTTCTCGCCATCGATACCGCCGGCGTCCGCAAAAAGGGCAAAATCCGCGAATCCGTCGATTTCTACAGCTACGTCCGGGCCGAACGCTCCATCCGGAGGGCCGACGTCATCCTGCTCATGGTCGACGCCAGCCAGCCAATCGCCCAGATCACCAAGAAGCTCGCCGGTTATATCACGGAAAATTGTAAACCGTGTGTCATAGTGATAAACAAGTGGGATCTGGCCGTGGGCAAAGCCGACATCCAGGACTACGCCGAGTACGTCGAGAAGACTATGCCGGGGCTCAGCTTCGCCCCCATCAGCCTCACCTGCGCCAAGGACGCGATCAACGTCCAGGAGACCGTCAAGCTCGCCTACAAGCTCTTCGAGCAGGCCTCCACACGGGTATCCACCGGCCAGCTCAATGAGGCCATCGAGGAGATCCGCAAGGCCAAAGCCCCCAGTGGCGCCAAGAGCAAGGCCCGCCCCCGTTTCTACTACGCCACCCAGATCGGCGTCCGGCCGCCCACCATCGTCCTCTTCGTTAACGACCGACAGGCCTTCGGCGAGGACTACCAGCGGTTTATCGTCAACCGTTTCCGCGACCTCCTTCCGTTCGCCGAGGTTCCGATCCGCCTGATGGTCCGCGAGCGGACCCGCAGCCAGGAAGGGGGCAAACCCCCTGGCAAACGCCCGCCCAAGGCCTGATATCCGCAGACCTGGTTCCTTAATACCCTTTCCCTTCGTGCCGATAAGTCTTCTGGCCAGTAGTCGGCAGACGCCGGAAAGGATGAACCGATGGTCACGACGACCCCCATTTCGGGCATGAGCGAAAAGATCGAACGTTTTGTCGAGCGTTTCCGTACCCATGCGGCGACCAGCGAGTTCGAAACCCGCCGCACCGCTCCGCGATTCCTGATGGCCGAACCGGTGGACGTGATGATCGATTCGGATGAGACGCCCGCCGACGTGATTCTGGCCTCCGGACGCGACATCAGCAGCAACGGAATCGGCATCTACGCCAACAAGCCCATCAGGGCGGGCACGGAAATGATCGTCAGCATCGAAAGCGGCGCCGACCGGCTGCTCGCCAAGGCCGTCGCCGTCCACAGCACCATGTCCGTCGGTCTCTACAAGGTCGGCGCGCGATTCATCGTCTAGCCGCCGCCGCTTCCGCACAATCCGGCGACCCGTCTACGGCAGGACGGTGATCTTGCTGGCTCCGGACTCCAGCATGTCGAAGACCTCGGCAATGTCCTTCTTGTGCAGCCGCACGCACCCCTTGCTCATCATCTTGCCGATGCTCTCGGGCTCAATGGTGCCGTGAATGCCGAACCCGCTCTTGCCCACCGCCTCGCCCGTCAATCCCTTCAGACGCACCCAGTAGCCGCCGGTCGGATTCTCCGGGTCGGCGCCCGCATAGAGCTTGCCCGTGTCCGGATCGGTATAGGCTGGGTTCTTGACGCAGTCCTCGACCAGCCACGTGCCCGTCGGCGTCTTATCGTTCTTGCCGAGGCCCACCGCATACCGGGCGAACACCGCGTCCTGAAGGTACATGTACATCATGAACTTGTGCTTGACCACGACCGCGTTGATCGGCCCGCGCACCAGCTTGAGCCGCTGATCGACGCGAAGCTGCCGCGGATCGGCGATCCCGTTGATCCGGCAGATGAACCGGTAGGGCACATGGCAGGGGTTGGCGATCCGCATCAGCAGGTCGCCCGACTTGACCGTGTAGGGATAGCACAGGTGGTCGTCGGGAGCCAGGCCCGGCGTCAGGATGCTCTGCTCGCCCAGCTCCAACGCCAGCCGCTCGACCGCGGTGTTGGGCTCATCGTAGCCATTGGCGGTCAGGAATTCGTTCAGCAGGCTGCGGGCCTTAACCGTCTTACGGCTTCGGATCAACTGCTCCGCCTCAGCCAGGGCCGCCGCCGCTTTGGCCTCCAGAGGCTCGGGAGTTTTCGTCTCGGACGGCGCCGGTTCCGCAGCGGACGGCGCGGGATCGGCGGCCAGAAGCGGCAGGCCGCCCGTCACCGGGGCGGCAGGGGCCTCCGATCGGCTGGCCAGCGGCACCCGCTCGACCACCAACGTGTCGTAGTCGCCTCCGTCGGCCAACTCAAGACGCCTCGCCCCCTGATCGGCCGGCATCGGCCCAACCGCCCACGAGAGACCCTGGTAGACCAGCCATGAACAGAGCACGAACGCAACCAACGATGCCAGGAACTTGTTGGCGGGACGCGCCCAGAACTTCCGGAGTTTCCGTCTGGCCATAAGCTCTTAGCCTCCATGCTCTTCGCTTGTCGGAGTCGCCTAACGGGGATTATACCCCCGTACCCGCCCAATACAACGTCAATCTGACCATCCGTAGTCATTCAGGAAGGGCAGGTCGCGGCGTCTGTGCTTCTGATCGGAGAAACGCAGCCGCATTTTCCAGTCGGCTGCACTCTACCTGGCATCCTTCTTCGGACCGAGCACCTGGATCGCCTGCAGCAACTCGCCGAGGGCGGCGGGCCGATCGCTCATCACCAGGTACGCCGGACGCCGGATGCCGCCGTTCAGCGCGGTGTTGTTCACTCGCACGGCCAGCAGATTTCGGTCATCGGTCTTAAGCTTGCCCGAGAGGTCTACCGCAAACGGTTCCGACCAGATCGCCATGATGTCGCGGCCTTCGGATTGTACGCTGTGCTCGCCGATCTGTACGCTGTTCAGATAGACCCAGGCTTCCTCATCTACCATGTCGAAGACAAGATAGGCAAACGTGCGGGTCTTCTCGGGCAGTTGCGGCAACTCCGCCCGATACCAGGCGTAGCCGGTGTACCCCTTGCCGTCCTCACCCCCGAATCCCTGGCCTTCCCAGCCGACGTCCTTGTCCATGTCGCTGCGGATCGTTGCCCAGCCGGCGGTCTCGTGTTCAACCGCGAACCACTTCGCTTCGACGCCGATGTCGTTCGGGTCGATCTGGAACCTCCACTCCTGGCTCAGCGGCACCACCGTCATCCGATCGGCCAGCGTCTCCGGCGCCGCCGACGCGACCGAACCTTCGCCCATCACTTTCACCTTGCCGGTCCGATCAAACAGGTCGGCGTTTTGAAGGACGTTGGCGGCGCAGACGACGTTCGTGCCGCTGCCGATGCTGATGCCGTGCTTGGGCTTGCCCTCGCCGACTACCACGTTGCCGGTGATGGCGACGTTCTGGTGGCCGGTATCGCCCGGAAACTCGGTCTGGTTGACCCCCGTCAGCCAGATCCCCCCCCGCATGCCCGACTTGCCTTCGGTGATAATTACCGTGTTGCCGCTGACGGCGACGTTGCGGCAGGAATAGAACAGCGATATCCCGGCGTTCTGGCAGTTGCGGACCGTGTTGCCCGCGATCGTGCTGTCGAAGCACCACTCCAGGTCGAGCCCGACGTCGCTCGCCCCGTCCACGATATTGCCCACCATGACCACGCGATAGGCCCCGGTTCCCCAGATCGGACCGCCGCCGGCGTCCTTGAGGTAATTATTGGCAAAGATCAGATCCTCGCAGCCCGCCATCTCCCATTTCCAGTTGCCCCAGAACTGCAACCCGTGGCCGCTGGCCTTGACCACCGTGTTGTCCAGCACCTTGGCCCGCTTCGAGAACGTGAGGCTGACCGCCCAGCCGACGTTGCGGAAGTCGCAGCTCCGGATCACCAGATCATTGGCGTGGTCGGTCACGATGCAGACCCGCTTGCAGTCGGCGAAACTGACGTCCTCGATGGCCACGAAATGCGACTCGCCGCCCAGCCGGATGATCCCGTCATTCGAACCGCCCTGCGGCGATCCCGCGCAGTCGAAGTGCAGCCGACTCAAACGCACCCGCGGGCCAAGGTCAAAGATCTTGGCTGTCTCCTCAGCCAGCTTGATCGTCGAGTTTCGACCCAGACCGTGCAGGAAGACGCCCTCGGGCACATCCAGCGTCTCAGAACCGAGCAGGTAGGTTCCAGGAGGCACGAAAATGTCCTTCTCGCCGGAGGCCATCGCCTTCCTGAATGCCTCGGTGTCATTGGCTTGGCCGTCGCCGATCGCGCCGAAATCGCGAACATTCGCCGCCAGGATGTCGCCCGCAAAAACCAGGGCAAACAGACATACCAGTACCGTCGTTGTTCCGCGCATCGTCATGGTTTGGGAGCCTCGCCGGAAAGGTCAGTTATTCCACCGGGAAAAATCCCGGAATAGCCAATGCAAGTTCATGGTCCCGCCGGACCACCAGCCCGGCCAGCAAAACGGACTGTCGGCCAGAGGGCTCCGCGAAAAACGCACCGCGCCTTCGCCGAACAGCACGTTGAAGCCCTCGCGCTGGGCGTGGGTCCAGTCGGACATCGAGTACAACAGGTCGCTGCCGACCGCGTACCCGCACAGGTTGTCAGCCTGGGCGGTCCAGAACTTGCCGTGCGGCTCCATCCAATCTGACTCGTTGCCGATCCGAACCGCGCCGGGAACCGCATAGGCAAAGTTCCCGCCGCCGTAAGGATCCTGCTCGCCGCCGAAGATGTGCGGCACCAGGTAGACGTACGGAATCCGAATGATGCTTGTGCCCGGCGACGGTCGCCAGTAGTCCTTCATCGCCTCGTAGGCCGGCGTATCGCTGTCGTGCGTGCCGCCGAAACTCGGGCAGTAAAACACCTTGGGCGTCTCGATCATGCGCAGGCCGAACAGCATACCGAAATTCCACCACCCGCCAGACCACGCCACGTGCTGGAAATTCCCCGCGAAGTTGTGGTTGATCGGGGCAAACCCGCTGTAATCCCCGGCGTAAACGTGAATCCCCTGTCCCAGACTCCGCAGATTCGCGGCGCACTCGACCACCCGCGCACTATCCCGCGCCTTGGCCAAAGCCGGCAGCAGGATCGCCACCAGCACCGCGATGATCGCCACCACCACCAGCAGTTCGATCAGCGTAAATGATCTCGGATTTCGAATTTCGGATTTCGAATATGCGGAAGACATGACGTGGAGTCTCCTAATCCGCCTTCTCCCCAAATCAGCAATCAACAATCAGAAATCAGCAATTCCTACATCGTTTCCCCTTCGACTAGATCAGCCGCTATGTGGTGCACCTCGATCGGTCCGGCGTACCCGTCGATCCGGCGGAGCAGCAGCTCCGCCGCCCGCCGGCCCTGAAGGTCGCGGTGGACGTCCATCGTGGCCAGCTTCATGGGCGAGACCGCGTCGACCGCCGAACCCATCAGCGAAATCACCTTCATCTCCTGCGGCACCTTGATCCCCGCCGCCAGGATTGCCCGCAGCGCCCCGACCGCCGGATAGTCATGCCCGCAGATCAACACCTCGCACCGGAAGCCCGCTCGCAGCATTTCCGCCATCTTCCGCTGCGCGTCAATGAACGGATCGGGCGGTGACCGGTAGCCGCTCGGAGCGTCAAAGATGAAAATCCGCTCGTCGGGAAGCTCGACGCCCAGCGGCGAAAGCTCCCGCCGGAACGTCTCGATCGCCGGCCGGTTGATCCGCGCCGGAGTGTAGGTGAAATGGACCGGATCGCGATAGCCCTTGGCACCGATGTACCAAGCCACCTCCTGGGCGAGCAACTCGCACGAGTCGCGAACCCAGTCGCAGGGCAGCCCGGGCAACTCGTGCTGACCCACGATCACCACCGGGATGCCCGCATCGGCCAGAATTGCGCCGTCGATCCGGCAGATCTCCTCCGGCATCGTGTGCAGGATGATCCCGGCCGGGCGAAGCCGGACGAGTTGCTCGATCATCCGCTGGTACTTCCGAAGGTCGGCACAGGTGGAATACGTGGCCAGCGCGTGCCGCTGCGGATCCAGGGCCTCGCCGATCCCCTTGACGTACAGATTCGTCTCACCCGCCAGGGCGGGCGTCACGTAGGCGATCTGGGCGATCTGGCCTTCGTACAGTGGCCGGGACGGTACGAGTACGCCGCGCTGAGGAAGCTTCTCCAACCGGCCTTCGCCGGTCAGGATGGCGATGGCCCGGCGGACCGTCGGCCGCGAGACGCCGTATGCGCCCGCCAACGCGGTCTCGGAAGGCAGCATCGAGCCGGAAGCGTACCGGCCGGCACCGATGTCCGAGAGGATCTGACGGCTCAGCCGCACCGATTTGCTGTTGTAGGAAATGTCCTGGGTTCCAACTGGCATCACCAGTCAGGATACCCGGAATGCTACCAATTCACAAGCAAAATTCTGACAACCCGTCATTTATTTGAGGCATTGTCAAAATTTGACTACCGTATAGTCGAATTGATAAGTTACTTGCGGCACTGCTGATCCTTGGCTAGAACGCTCTCGCGCTGCTTGTCGGCATACGCGGCGAGTTTCCCAGCCAACCCCTGATCCGACAGGGCCAGGATTCGCACCGCCAGCAGGGCGGCGTTGCGGGCCCCGGGCGAACCGATCGTCACCGCCGCCACCGGCACGCCGGGCGGCATCTGCGAAATGCTCAGCAGGGCGTCGAGCCCGCCGAGGGTTCCCACGCTGACCGGAATGCCGATCACTGGTAAAAGTGTATGGGCGGCAACCGTGCCCGGCAGGGCGGCTGACAGCCCCGCCGCCGCGATCACCACCTTCACGCCCGTCTCCGTAAGCCCTTCGACGTAGGCAGCCGTTTCCTTGGGCGTTCGATGGGCGGAGAGAATCCGAAGCTCATAGCCGATCCCGAATTCCTCCAGCAGCTTCAGTCCGCCGCCGACCATTTCCAGATCGCTGTCGCTGCCGAGGATCACCGCCACCTGCGATTTGCCTTTGCCTGACGTCACGTGCATGGCCTCCATAACGTTCGCGGGAACGGCCGCCATTGTAGAACGAAAGCCGCCCGCGCACAACCGTCAGTCGAACCGCCCGAAGTCATGCGCCGCTCTGTACATCGCCGCCAGGTTCACCCACGGCACGTTGGGCGGCAGGTTGTTCGCCTCGCGGAAAATGAAACGTCCGCCGTCCCGCACGCCGCTGGTCAGGATCTCGCGGCTGCGGTCGTAGACCTGCTGCGGCGAGCCTCCCATCAGCAGACCGATTTCGACGCCGCCCTGAATCTGGACCGCCGGACCCAGTGCCCGGCGGATCCGGGCAAAGTCGATCGGGAATCCGGTGTCGAAAGTGGTCACGCCCAACTCGTCACGGATGGTCCGGAAATGCCGGCTGGCGTCGCCGCACAGGTGGATGCCACGTTGGCCGGGCTGCGAGCCGATGGCTTCGTACCACCGCCGATGGTGCGGCAGGAGCATTTGGCGATATTGCGCCGTGCTGATCAGGGCGATCGAGTCGTCGGCCAGATCGAAACCGGGATTTGTCAGTTGATAGCGTTCCACAAACGCCCGCCGCCGCTTGATCGCCGCGTCGGTCAGGAACGCGAACAGCTCGTCGGCGTACGCCGGGTCTTCCACCATATCCATCAGGATATCCGGCCCGCGAACGTTCATCGCCACCGTCAGCGGTCCGTCGGTCCCGAGGCAACTGGGCGGTTGGATATCGATCGGCCGGTCCAGGAACGTCTTGTCCCGCACGAATTCAACCAACGTCTCATGGAACTCCGCCTCGCGGCGGAACGGGTCGCGATCGAACGGGCGGTCGATATCCACGTCGAACACCGACCGCTTGTTCGCGTCGGTCAGAATCGGCGTGGTGTCGGGCACCTGATCGTCGTGGAAATCGACCGGACAGCCGAAGAACCACGCCTCGAAAACGTTCTGGAAGTGCAGGCCCACGCACCAGCGGTCCGGCAGCGCCGTCTCCCAGTCGCAGAAGCAGTGGTAGCGCATCCGGCAGACATACTGCCACAGCAGCATCGATCGCAGCATCGCCTCCGGCGAGGCGAACACCTGGCGGAAGTCCAAGCCGGAGTCGATCCGCCGGTCCAGCAGGGCCACCCGGTTGTTCGTCGCCAGCAGCACCGGCGTCCGCGTCGGCCGCCCGTCGTGATAGGCCTTCCACACCGCCGCCTTGGCCGCATCGTCCGTGATCGGAGGGGCGAACTCGCCGAACGGCGCAACGTCCAACTCCGCCAGTCGCCACGTGGGGTCAAACAGGTCGCTCATCACGTTCCTCCGCCGTCCGTTGCTGGTTTGAATCGTCCGCCGTCAGTCGGTTCGCGGCGCCGGTTCGGCTTTGCCCGACTGGCTGGCCCGCGGCATGGCGATCACGCCCGTCCGGGCCAACTGCAGGATGCCGTAGGGCCGGCACAGCTCGATGAACGACTCGATCTTGCGCTCCGGCCCGGTCAATTGGATCATCATGGCCTTGGGGCCGACGTCCACCACCGTGCCGCGGAACACGCCGGTCAGCTCGATCAGTTCCGTCCGCCGCTCCGGCGGGCAGTGGAGCTGGATCAGCAGCAGGTCGCGCTCCACCGAGTCCTGCTCCGAGAGGTTGCGGATCTTGACCACGGTGACGATCTTGCCGAGCTGCTTGCGAATCTGTTCGAGCGTCGGCTCGTCGCCGCTGGTCACGATGACGATCCGCGAAATCTCCGGGTCTTCCGTCCGTCCGACCACCAGTGAGTCGATGTTGAATCCCCTCGCTGCGAACATGCCGGCCACGTGGGCCAGCACGCCCGGTTGGTTCTGGACGAGCACGCCGAGGACCGATTTGCGTTCGTGGGTCTTTTCATGGGCCATGATCTGGCTTCGCTCCATTTGGGCGGTTGCACGCGACATGATTGCCTCCTTTCGTCCTTACGCCAGCGATCCGAGTTCCATTTCGTGGAGACTCTTGCCCGAGGCCACCATCGGCCAGACGTTCTCTTCCGGCTCGACCTCAAAGTTCATGAGGAACGGGCCGTCCGTCGAAAGCGCCTTGGCGATGACGTCCTCGACCTCGGCCTTCTCCCGCACGTGCACGCCGGGAATGCCGAAGCCGTCGGCGATTCGGATGAAATCGGGCAACTGCATCTGCGTGTACGAATAGCGCCGCCCGTAGAACAGCTCCTGCCACTGCCGGACCATGCCCTGGAAGGTGTTCTTGATGATCGCGATTTTGATCGGCAGCTTGTGCTGGGCCACCGTGGCCAGTTCCGTCAGGGTCATGCTGAAGCTGCTGTCGCCGTCGATATCGATCACCAGCTTGTCCGGGCGTCCCATCTGGGCTCCGATCGCCGCCGGCAATCCGAAGCCCATCGTGCCCAGGCCGCCCGAGGTCACGAGCTGGCGCGGCTGACTGAACCCGAAGAACTGGGCCGTCCACATCTGGTGCTGGCCGACCCCGGTCGTGATGATCGCCTTGCCGTCGGCCAACCGCCCGAGCGTCTCGATCACGTACTGCGGCTTGATCGTCGAACTGTTCTTGTCGTACCGCAGCGGGTACCGCTGCTTCCACTGGGCGATCCGTTCGAGCCACTCGGTCCGCTCTCGCGGCTCGACCAGCTTGACCAGTTCGGTCAGGATGTTCGTCGCGTCCCCGACCACCGGGATATCGACCCGGATGTTCTTGGAGATCGACGCCGGATCGATGTCGATGTGGATCGTCCGGGCGTGAGGGGCGAACGTCTCGAGCTTGCCCGTCACCCGGTCGTCGAACCGCGCGCCGACCGCGATCAGCAGGTCGCACTCCTGCACCGCGTAGTTGGCGTACGCCGTCCCGTGCATGCCCAGCATCTTCAGGGCCAGCGGGTGCGACTCATCAAACGCCCCAAGCCCCATCAGCGTGGTCGTCGTCGGCACGTTCGCCTTGATCGCCAGTTCCCGCACCAGCTCCGCCGCCCCAGCGATCAAGACGCCTCCGCCCACGTACAGCACCGGACGCTGGGCGGCGTTGATCGCCTCAGCCGCCGTCTTGATCTGGCGCATGTGCCCGGCAAACCGCGGCCGATAGCCCGGAAGCCGCATCTGCGTATCCACCGGACCGGTCAACTCGCCCGTCGAGACATCCACCGGCAGGTCGATCAGCACCGGACCCGGCCGGCCCGTCCGCGCCACGTGGAAGCATTCCTTGATGATCCGCCCCAGATCCGCCACGTCCCGGACCAGCACGTTGTGCTTGGTGATCGGACGGGTGATGCCGGTCATGTCCGCTTCCTGAAAGGCGTCGTTGCCGATCAGGTGCGTCTTGACCTGCCCGGTGATCGCCACCACCGGCACGCTGTCCATGTACGCGTTGGCCAACCCGGTGACCAGGTTGGTCGCGCCCGGTCCCGACGTGGCCAGACACACCCCGACCTTGCCCGTCACCCGGGCGTAGGCGTCGGCGGCGTGGGCCGCCCCCTGTTCGTGCCGGGTCAGGATGAACCGGATCGGCGATTGGTAAAGCTGATCGAAAATCGGCAGCACCACTCCGCCCGTGTAGCCGAACATGTGTCCGACGCCTTCCTCGAGGAGGCACTGGTGCAGGATCTCGGCGCCTTTCCAGACGCGGCCGGGTTCGGCAAACGGACTTGCGGAAGTGGGGGGGGCGGTGGATGTACCTTGTCCATCACGCATGGCTTTTATCCTTTCCAATAGGTGGCCACGGTTTCTGTACGGGCCTCGATCACTTGCTCGATGCCCGGGCGGTCACCGGATAGGTGTTCGCCTCGCCGCGCCGCCTGCGCAGCGAAACGTCCCGCCTTGTTCAATCGTATTCATGTTATCGGCGGATTTCGCCCCTGTCAATACCCGCTGCGGCGGAAACCGAAACCCGGCAGGAGGTTAGGAACCCGAAGCATCCTGGGAGGCGGGCGCCTCAGCCGGCGCGGTCGTCACGACCGGATCCAGCCACCGGCGGAATCGTTCATCCTCGAACAGCGCCTCGGTCAAAATCGCATGCCCCTGCGGCGTCATGTGGCTGTACTGATCGACGTAGCACCGGCTCGGAACTCGATAGCCCACGTCGAAGAACGGCACCTGGTGCTCGCTGAGCCACGGCTTGACTTCGGCCTCCATGATCCCGGAAAGCCGCCGCCGTGACGGATGGTCCAAAACGTACGGATTGTACAGCAGCAGCACGAAGACCTTGTTGTCCTGCGCCTCGAGCAGCGCGATGACCTTCCGGAAGTATTCCCACTGCCGCGACACCGAGGCCGGCGACTCGTACGAGCTCACCAGTTTCGGGCCGCCGCGTGCTCCCTTGCCCGCGAACTCCTCGCGCTCGTACCACGGCATCTCGGTGTCCTGGGCCTTCGCCAGCAGGGCCGGCGGCGTCAGGTCGATCCGGGCCAGCGGATTCTTGTACGGGTTGTCGATCATCCACTGCTGGACGCTCTTGTTGTCGAAGTAGTTCGAGAGGATGTGCCGGGTCAGACCCATCGTCGGCAGGTGGTGCTCAAGCCAGACTCCGAGCCGCTCCTCAGTCGGGGCGTTATAGCCGGTGAGCCAGCCGGCGAACTGCGGCACCAGCGGCTTGTGGAAAAAGTCCGTCCATCCGCCCCTCAGGTCGCCGCCCGCGCTGCCCGACCAGAACGAACTGTACACCAGAAGCACCCGCTTGTCGCGGATGTCCTGCCCGTAATACTTGAGCAGCCCGTACATGGCGATCGGATGCAGCCCGTCCACGCCCATGTTGGCAAACAGGGCCTCATCGCCCGCCCGGCGGTTGAGCATCGCCGAGATCGTCTGATCGTGGGCCGCCGCCTGGCCCCAGACCACCGAGTCGCCCAGCACGTAGGCCGGATAGCGGTCCCGGGCGAACCGCGCCCAACGCAGGAAGGACCAATAGTCGCTCTTCTTCTCCTCCCAGCAGTTCAGCCGGTGGTTCGGACCCGGTTCGAGCCTCTCCCACTGCGGCCAACGCCACGTGACGTAGCCCGTGATCCCGAAAAACAGAATCGCCACCACGATCCACTCCCAGATCGAGAGGATGAAGGCGTTCGAGTTGGCGATTGTCACGTGTTTCATCGGGCCCGTCTGCTCCATCCGCTAAAACTGGAAGTAGATGAACGGCCGGATCGCCGTGGTCGTGAAGAACATCAGCCATAGCAGCATCAGCAGCATGCCGGCCATTCGCACCACCCGTGACTCCAGCACCGGCCGTAGTCTGGACTCGAAAAGGAACTGATAGAACCAGATGCCTGCACAGAATAGTAGCGCCACCAGCGGAAAACGCGGGTCACCCAGCGCGTCGTCCAGGTACAGGTCGCCCAGGTGGAACACATCCATCAGGCCAGGACGACCCTGACCCAGGCAGGCGAAGATCTCGACCACCGGCTTGAATATGCGTCCCACGATGTACAACGCCTGATCGATGCTCGCGGCGCGGAAGAATACCCACGTGAAGCACACGAACACGAACACCCCGAGCTGCTTTGCCAGACGGGGCACCCGAAGCTCGTACCACGTCGTCCGCTCGAGTTCGCGGGTCAGAAAACGACCCAATCCGTGCAGCGCTCCCCAGATAACGAAGGTCCAGGCCGCTCCGTGCCAGACTCCCGATATCACCATGGTCAGGAACATGTTCTTATAGGTACTGAATGTGCCGTGGCGATTGCCGCCCAGCGGGATGTAGACATAGTCTTTGAACCACGTCGAAAGGCTGATGTGCCACCGCCGCCAGAAGTCCCCCAATCCGTCCGCCAAGTAAGGGTTATTAAAATTAAGCATCAGATCGATTCCCATCGTCTTCGCCACGCCGCGCGCCATGTCGGTATAGCCGCTGAAGTCGAAGTAGATCTGCCAGGCGAAGGCGAAGGTTGCCGCGACCAGCGACAACGTGTCGAAATTCTGGGGGGCGGTGTAGATCGGATCGACGTACATCGCCAGGAAGTCGGCCAACGCCAGCTTCTTGAACAACCCGACCACGAACAGCGACAGACCTTCACTAAGGTAGTGCGGCTTGATCACCGGCAGAGAGGCCAGTTGCGGCAGCAGGTGATTGGCCCGCTCGATCGGACCGGCGACGAGCTGGGGAAACAACGAGACGAAGGCTGCGAATCGCACGTAATTCTTCTCGACCGGCACTTCCCCCCGATACCGGTCGATCGTATAGCTCATCGACTGAAACACGTAGAACGATATGCCGACCGGCAGCAGATAGTCCGGCTTGGGAAGCGCATACGCAATATCCAGTTTCGCCAGCAGGAGATTGAGGTTCTCCGCGACGAAACCCCCGTATTTGAAGAAACCCAGGAGGAACAGGTTGTTCGCGACGCTGAACAGAAGCCAGATCCGTCGATACCGCGTGAATGAGAGAACCCGCCCGACCGTATAGTCCAGCGTGGTTGAATAGACGATCAACAGGAGGTAGAGCGGGTTCCACCACCCGTAAAAGACGTACGACGCGGCCAACAGCCAATGCACCCAGAAACGGGTCCGACGAAGCGGCAGGTAGACCGCGTAGACAAAGGCGAAGAAGAGGCCAAATATCCAGGTATGAAACAGCATCCGGGGCTAGACCCTCAATCTCGCTGCGATGTTCGTCTCCAGAAGCGGCGATGTCCGCATGATTCTCGAACCTTATACCGCCTGCCGAAACCAAAGTTACCCATTTTCCAGGGATTGGCGGAAACGTCAACAAGAATATCGACCGCTTGCCAGGCTCCCTCGCCGCCGGCGAACCGGCTTTTCCTGTTTGAAACGTCGGCGGCAAGACAGTAGAATTTTTTTGTTTTGGAGCCAATTGAGAACAGACCGGCCGGATGCCGGACCGAGGAACGACCACCATGCCGAAGATTCGAATGGCGCCGTCCATATTGTCGGCCGACTTCGCGGCCCTTGCCGAGGACATCGCGAAGGTCGAGCCGTACGCCGAGATCATCCATCTGGACGTGATGGACGGGCATTTCGTGCCCAACATCACGTTCGGGCCGCCGCTGGTCAAATCGGTGCGCAAGGTGACGGATAAATTCCTCGACGCCCATCTGATGATCGAGGAGCCGCAGAAGTACATCGAACGCTTCGCCGAGGCCGGAGCCGACAACATCACCGTTCACATCGAAATCTCCGACCGGCCGGAAAAGCTCATCGAGCAGATCCGCAAGACGGGCAAGCAGGCTGGCATCACCCTCAATCCCGGCACGCCGGTCGAGAGCATCGAGCGGGTGCTGGACCTGGTGGACATGGTCCTGGTCATGACGGTCCAGCCGGGATTCGGCGGCCAGGAATTCCGCGAGGAGTGCCTGCCCAAGATGGAGTGGATCCGCCAGCGATGCCCGGAACTGCCCATCGAGGTGGACGGCGGAATCAACGAACTGACCATCCCACGCGCCGTCCGGGCCGGAGCTGACACCATCGTCACCGGCAGCGCGGTCTTCGGCGCCGGCGATCCCGCCCGCGAGGTGCTCAAACTCAAGCGACTGGCCGAGGAAGCCCATGCCGCACATTGACGAATCAACCCGGTTGATCCTGATCCCAGCCGGCAAGACCGATTGGGCTGACCAGCGGCGCGTCCAGGGCGACATGGACCTGCCCCTCAACGAGGAAGGAATAACCCAAGCCCAGCAGTGGTCTTCGGAACTGGCCGGATCGGGCATCAGCGTCCTTTACTGCGGCACGACGGGCCCGACCCGCGAGACCGCTGAGCGGATCGGCAAGGCCCTCAAACTCAAACCCAAGCACGACGAGGAACTCGACGAGGTGAACCTGGGCCTCTGGCAGGGCATGCGGGTCGAGGAAATTCAGCAGAAGCATCCCTCGGTCTTCAAGCTCTGGATGCACCGTCCGGAACAGGTCGAGCCGCCCAGCGGCGAGTCCCTTGGGACCGGCCGCGACCGAGTCGAACGGGCCATCGAAAGGATCGTGCAGAAGAACCGCCCGAAATCGGTGGGCATCGTGCTCGGACGGATCTCCTTCGCTCTCGTGATCGCCCATCGGGAGGGCGGCCAGCCCGGACGGGTCTGGGAAATCCTCAAACAAAGCTTCGGCTGGAAGGAATTGCCCCTCGACCTGATGCAGTAGCGGTCCGACAGCCATGACTGGAAAGGAACGAATAGTGGCCAAAGAGCAGACAACGTCAAACACAGCGGGCGAGCCTCGCAAGGTCGAGGTGCCCAAGGGCCTCATGCTCAAGTGCGAAAAATGCGAGGCCATGATCTATCGCAAGCGGCTGGAGGAAAACCTGCTCTGCTGTCCCGAGTGCAACCGGCACTACCGCGTGCCGGCGCGGGTCCGCGTCGAGCAACTCGCCGACGAAGGCACGTTCGAGGAGTTTCTGGCGGACATCGAGTCCTCGGACCCGCTGAAGTTCACCGACCGTATGCCCTACAAGGACCGCCTCAAAGCCGTCCAGGACAAGACCGACCTCAAGGACGCCATGATTGTGGGCAAGGCCTACGTCAAGGGCCGGCCGGTCGTGCTGGGCGTGATGGACCCGAATTTCATCATGGGCTCGATGGGCTCGGTGGTCGGCGAGAAGGTCTCAGCCGGCGCCGAACTGGCCGCCGAGGAAGACCTGCCGTTCGTGATGGTCACCTGCTCGGGCGGCGCGCGGATGATGGAAGGCATGGTCTCGCTGGTCCAGATGGCCAAGACCTCCGCCGCCCTGGCCAAGCTCGACGACGCGGGCGGCTTGTACATCGTGGTGATGACTGACCCGACCACCGCCGGCGTGGCGGCCAGCTTCGCCTTTCTGGGCGACGTGATCATCGCCGAACCGGGCACGATGATCGGCTTCGCAGGCCCGCGCGTCATCTGGAACACCGTCAAGGCCGAGTTACCCGAGGGCTTCCAGACCGCTGAGTTCATGCTCGAACACGGCTTTATCGACCGCATCGTGGACCGCAAGGAGCTGCGCAGCGAAATCGCCCGGATCATCGACTACTGCGGCAAGTAGGGCGGGAGGCATCGTGAACGCCGAGATCAAGGCCAAGCACCAGCGGATCGTGAACTTCATGGCGGCTCAGAATCTGGAGGCGGTGGCCCTCTCGTCGCGGCCGAACTTCGCGTGGTTCACCGGCGGCAAGCTCAACCACGTCAACGCCGCCACCCAGCAGGGCGTGGCCACCCTCATCGTCACCCGTGACCGGGCCTTTTGCCTCTCGAGCAACATCGAGCGGCCGCGTCTGGTCGAGGAGGAGCTCGAAGGCACGGGCATCGAGGCGGTTGAGTTCGCCTGGTACGAACCGGAGCTTCGCAAACGGCGCACCGTCGAGATCGCCGGCGGCCTGCGGGTCGGTTACGATATGCCGGTTCCCGGGCTGCCCGGTTCAGCCGTCGAATTGCCCGGCTCGTTCAACACGCTGCGATGGTCGCTTCTGCCGGAAGAGGTCGAACGCTACCGGCACGTCGGCCGCGCCGCCTCGGAGGCGATGGAGGCGACAATCCGCCGGGTCCGCCCGGGCATGACCGAGACGCAGATCGCCGGCCTGGCCGCACACGAGGCCTTCGTCCGCTCGCTGCGGCCGTGGGTCCTGCTGATCGCCGCCGACGAGCGGATCGAGAAGTTCCGCCACCCGATCCCGACCGACAGGCGTCTCGAAAAGATCGCGATGCTGGTCTTCTGTTTGGAACGGTTCGGACTGGTCTGCTCGCTGACCCGTTTGGTCAGCTTCGGACCGGTGAGCGACGACCGTCGCCGCCGCCACAACGCGGTGGTCAACGTGGATGCCGCCATGTGCCTCGCCTCGCGTCCCGGCCGGACGCTCGGCCAAGTCCTCGAAACCGCCCAGCGGGCCTACGCGGAAGGGGGGTTCGAAGGGGAATGGCGGCTGCACCACCAGGGCGGCCCCACCGGCTACCTGACCCGCGACGGCCTCGCCACGCCGGGCAACCCAACCCCGCTGGTCGCCAACCAGGCCCTCGCCTGGAACCCCTCGATTGCCGGCACCAAGAGCGAGGACACCCTCCTTATCGCCGACGGCCAGCCGACCGTGCTCACCGCCGCCGGACCCGACTGGCCCACCATCCAAGCCGAATCTAACGGCCGGACCATGTCCCGCCCGGATATCCTGGTGCTGTCGTAGCCCGAAAAAACAGCGAAAAATACCGATTTGAAGCATTGACTTGGCGCACGGTGGGCAGTAACATTAATGGTTTCCAAGACAAACGATAAGTAACGCTACGGCCAGGAGACAGGTTATGGCACATAAAAAGGGACAGGGCTCGACCCGCAACGGACGCGACAGCAATCCGCAGTATCTGGGCGTGAAGGTTTACGGCGGCCAGGAAATCAAGGCGGGCGGCATCATCGTCCGGCAGCGTGGCACCCGCGTGCAGGCCGGATTGAACGTCGGCCGCGGCCGCGATGACACCCTGTTCGCCCTCAAGACCGGGACCGTGCAGTTCGCGGGACGCAAGGTCCACGTCATGCCGGCCGAGGCGGCCACCGCTGAAGCAGCGGCGCAATAGCGACGAACCAACCGACCACCAAAACGCCGGGCTGTCCAATCCGTGGACGGCCCGGTTTTTTTATGCGCGGAATTGACGTTTCATTCAGCCGGCGGTGGGGCGGTCCACCAGCCAGAGGTTCTTGTCCGTCAACTCGTCGAACGTGTGCGGCCGGACGTGCCCGTCGAAAAACAGCGTTTGGGCCTTGAGTTGATGCCGCAGCGACACAAAGGGGTAACCCGACAGATAGTGCGGTTCCGGCGGACCCCACAGCGGGCCGAACACGATCGTCCAGAGGTTCCACGGAACGACGGTATCCGACTGCCAGCGGTTCCAGGTGAACTCCAACTCGCCGGCCCACTGCCCGCGCGGACCGCCATAGCCCGCATTTCTCACCGGGTTTTGCTTTTTTACGATGGGCGCAGGCCTTACTATCTGATGGCAAGTGGTTTGTGAGCAATAAGCGCATCAGACAGGAAGGCCTTGACGATGACAGAGTGTAAGC